>DAIDKJ010000013.1 GCA_027450105.1 Ferrovum sp. | reverse complement strand
GTGGTCCGGCACAATGGGATCCTGGTCAATGGACGCCGTGTCAACATTCCCTCCTATCAGGTGCGCCCTGGGGATGCCGTGGAAGTGGCAGAAAAGTCCAAAGCGCAATTGCGCATCAAGGGTGCTGTGGAAGCTGCGGAAAGCCGTGGTTTTCCCGAGTGGCTGGAGGTGGATGCCAAGGCCATGAAGGGTGTTTACAAGGCCAAACCACTGCGTAGCGAACTGCCCTCGACAATCAATGAATCATTGGTGGTGGAACTGTATTCCAAGTAATGAGTTTCTCTGCCATCGCTTTACAAGGACAGACAATGCAAAGCCAAGCCAAAGCCTTTTTGAAGCCGCGCTCCATCGAAGTACAAAACATATCGCCCACTTATGCCAAAGTGGTGATGGAACCATTCGAGCGCGGATATGGGCATACCTTGGGTAATGCCCTGCGCCGTATCCTGCTGTCTTCCATGCCGGGTTATGCCCCAACGGAAGTGAAGATTTCTGGCGTATTGCATGAGTATTCCACGGTGGAAGGCGTGCAGGAAGACGTGGTCGACCTGCTTCTCAATTTGAAGGGTATCGTTCTCAAGCTGCATGGCCACAATGACGCTGTACTCAAGCTTGCCAAAGCCGGTCCGGGTGTTGTGACGGCTGCAGATATCGAGGCACAGCACGATGTCGAGATCATCAATCCAGAGCATGTCATCGCGCATTTGACGGCAGGTGGAAAGCTGGATATGCAGATCAAGGTGGAACAGGGCCGTGGTTATGAACCTGCGGTCAATCGTGCCATCGATCAGGAATCGCGTGCAGTGGGAGGCATTCAACTGGACGCTTCCTTCAGCCCGGTACGGCGGGTCAGTTTTGCCGTGGAAAGTGCGCGCGTAGAGCAGCGCACCGACCTGGACAAACTGGTCATGGACATCGAAACCAATGGAGCTATCGATCCTGAAGAGGCGATCCGATTTGCCGCACGGGTTCTGATGGACCAATTGCATATCTTTGCCGATCTGCAAGGCACACCCATGGCCTTCGAAACCACTAAAACGCCACAGGTAGATCCGATCTTGTTGCAACCAGTAGACGATCTCGAGCTGACCGTTCGCTCGGCCAACTGCTTGAAAGCCGAAAATATCTACTACATTGGTGATTTGATCCAACGCACCGAAACCGAGCTCTTGAAGACCCCTAATCTGGGACGGAAATCCTTGAACGAAATCAAGGAAGTTCTAGCTACCAAAAGTCTTACACTCGGCATGAAACTGGAAAACTGGCCACCTGCTGGTTTGACTGATCGTCGCTGAGCGGCTTAATACGAATCTCAAGGATATTTCATCATGCGTCATCGTCTCAGTAACCGCAAACTGAACCGTACAACCAGCCACCGCTTGGCCATGCTTCGCAACATGACCAATTCTCTGCTGCGTCATGAAGTCATTCGCACCACGTTGCCCAAAGCCAAAGAGCTGCGACGTGTGGCAGAGCCTCTCATTACTTTGGGGAAAATTCCTACTGTGGCCAATCGGCGGCTGGCGTTCAACCGCTTGCGCGATCGCGAGATGGTCATCAAGTTGTTCAATGAGTTGGGCCCGCGTTATCAAACGCGCCAGGGTGGATATTTGCGGATTCTCAAATTTGGTTTCCGTCAGGGAGATAACGCACCCATGGCGCTGGTGGAATTGATGGATCGTCCCGCCGGTATGGATGGTGCGGCCGCCCCGGAAGCGTAAAGTATCCTGTTTTTTGTAGGTCGTAGAGCACCTTCTGGCCACTGCATGGCGCCTAGCCTCCAGTGGCCAGTTGTTTTTCCCTGCTTTTGAGCGCCCCCCAAGGAACTAAACCCCTTCGCTTTCTGGCGGGGATGACCTTTGTGCGCGGTTTCGGCGCCGAAGAAGCGCATGGCCACAACCCCACGCACCAAACTGGGTCGTTTTTTTGCGGCCTTGAATGGACAACCCCCTCAAACGCTTCATCTGTTCCTCTTCCAGAGACTGAAGGTCTCGTCTCCTGGCCATAAAATCCATAGATTATCTAGCATGGTCTCGTTCTTGCTTAAACTCATTCAAAGCGCACGGTGGCCGCAATGGCGGCACCTTGTGCATTATGGAGGGTCGGCGCATGGCAAAAATGAGACTGGTGGTGATTGGCAACGGAATGGCTGGCATCCGCACACTGGAAGAGCTGTGTAAGCTGGCTCCCGATTTGTACGACATCACGGTTTTTGGTGCCGAGCCCTACCCCAATTACAACCGTATCCTCCTTTCGCCTGTGCTGGCGGGCGAACAGACCGTTGATGAGATCATTCTAAATCCCTTGCAATGGTATCAGGAGCATCACATCACCTTGCATTTAGGGGTAGCTGTTACCCGCATTGACCGTGTGCGTCGGGTGGTGATCGCCGAGAATGGACTGCAAACGCCTTATGATCGTCTGCTGATTGCCACGGGATCGACTCCGTTCATTTTACCGATACCCGGCCATACGTTACCGGGCGTTATCAGTTACCGGGATATCCGGGACACCGAGCAAATGATCGATGCGGCCAAACGCTATACCCATGCAGTCGTGATCGGCGGTGGCCTGTTGGGGCTGGAAGCCGCCAATGGTTTGAAATTACGCGGAATGCAGGTGACTGTGGTGCATTTGGCAGGATGGTTGCTGGAGCGCCAACTGGATCCGGTGGCTGCAGGTTTATTGCAGCAGTCTTTAGAGAGCCGCGGGTTGCATTTCAGATTGTCTTGTCAAACGAGGGCCCTGCTGCCCAATGAGCGGCAGGATCGCGTGGCTCAAGTCCTGCTGGACGACGATACTTCACTGGACGCCGAATTGGTGGTCATGGCTGCAGGGATTCGTCCCAACACCGCCCTGGCAGAATCGGCCGGGTTGGCTTGCCAGCGCGGGATTCTGGTTAGTGACACTCTTCAGAGTTACGACCCCCGAATTTATGCCGTGGGTGAATGTGCCAATCACCGCGGGGTGGCTTATGGACTGGTGGCTCCGTTGTTCGAGCAGGCCAAAGTTTGCGCTAATCACCTGGCGCGCATGGGGATTGGCCGTTATACCGGGTCAGTCACCTCCACCAAACTCAAGGTGACAGGAATTGATCTGTTTTCTGCAGGATCTTTCATGGGCGGCGAGGGCACCGACGAAATCACCCTGTCCGATCCCAGTGGAGGCGTGTATAAGAAATTGGTGATCAAGGACGACCAGTTAGTGGGTGCGTGTTTGTATGGGGATACGGCTGACGGCACTTGGTACTTCAAGTTGCTGCGGGAAGGACGGTCAGTGGGGGCCTTACGCGATACCTTGATGTTTGGCGAAAGTAACGTGGGTGACGTGGGTCATGAGGGGCATGATAAAGCCATGCGCATGGCCGATAGCGACGAGGTTTGCGGTTGCAACGGAATTAGCAAGGGCCAAATCGTGCAGGCGATTACCGAGCAGGGTTTGTTTACTCTGGAGGAGGTGCGCAAGTGCACCAAGGCTAGTGGGTCTTGTGGCTCCTGTACGGGGTTGGTGGAACAGATTCTAATGAATACCCTGGGTTCGGATTATTCTGAAACCCCCGCAAAAAAAGCGCTCTGTGGCTGTACCGATCATACCCATGAGGAGGTACGGCAAATGATCCGCAAACATCATTTGTTGAGCCAGCACGACGTGCGTCAATTCATGGAGTGGCGCACACCCAATGGCTGTGCCAGTTGTCGGCCCGCGCTCAATTACTATCTCACCTCTACCTGGCCCCATGAAGCCAAAGATGATCCTCAATCGCGACTGATCAACGAACGCGCCCATGCCAACATTCAAAAAAACGGCACCTATTCGGTCGTTCCGCGCATGTGGGGTGGCATCACGAATCCGGCCGAGTTGCGACGCATCGCCGATGTGGCAGAAAAATTTCATGTCCCTACCCTGAAAATTACCGGAGGGCAGCGCATCGATTTGCTGGGGATTAACAAACAGGATTTGCCGGCAGTGTGGAAAGCGCTGGATATGCCATCGGGACATGCCTATGGCAAGTCGCTGCGGACGGTGAAAACTTGCGTTGGGAGTGAGCACTGTCGCTTTGGAACACAGTCTTCCATGCGCATGGGGGTGGCATTGGAGCAGCTATTGTTTGGTATGTATTCCCCGCATAAGGTGAAGTTGGCGGTGTCAGGTTGTCCGCGCAATTGTGCCGAGGCCGGTATCAAGGATGTGGGCGTCATTGGTGTCGACTCGGGATGGGAAATCTATGTCGCTGGCAACGGAGGCATCAAGACCGAAGTGGCACAGTTTTTATGCAAGGTCAAAACCGATCAGGAGGTCAAGGAATATACCGGTGCTTTTCTGCAGCTGTATCGGGAAGAGGGGTGGTATCTGGAGCGTACCGTCCACTATGTGGATCGAGTGGGTGTAGAGCATGTTCGTGCGCGCGTGGTGGCCGATGAGGCTGGGCGTGCGGCCTTGTTCCAGCGCTTGTTATATGCCTTGAAGGATGCTCCCGATCCCTGGAAGGACGAGACGGCAGTGGTGGATTGGCGCCAGTTTGAAAGCGTTCCATTAGAACCGCGACCACTCGAGGAGCAGTCATGACCTGGATACCTTCTACCGACTGGATTCATGTTCTGAATCTGGAGGATGTCCCTGTCCTTGGTGCCCGTGTGGTGGAGGGCGCAGCCATCGGTTTGGTGGCGGTGTTTCGAACCGAGGATGATCAGGTATTTGCCTTGCGCGATCACTGCCCGCATCGGGGGGGGCCCTTGTCCCAGGGGCTTGTGTTTGGGCATCGCGTGAGTTGTCCCTTGCATGGGTGGCAGATCGATCTGGAGTCTGGAAAAGCCCAAGCGCCAGATGTGGGGTGTGCCCAAAAGTTGTCGCTGCGACGCGAAGGAAACCAGATTTTTCTATACAAGCCTCAATTGGACGGTAACCCTCCATGAGTCCTGCGGCATCCTCCTCTTCCCCCCAGGCAACCGCTCCCTGTAATGCAACGGTGCGCAGTACCTGCTGCTACTGCGGGGTGGGATGTGGCGTGCTGATCGATACTGTCCTTGATGGGCAGGGGGTCAGGCAGATCACTGGGGTACGCGGTGATCCAAGCCATCCAGCCAATCGAGGGCGGTTGTGCAGCAAGGGGATCACCTTGCATCTGACGGTTCAGCCCCATGTGCTGGAACAAACGCGGGTGCTGCACCCCGAAATGCGCACTGATCGCACCCAGGTCCGGGTACCGGTCTCCTGGCAGGAAGCCAATGAGCATGTGGCGCAGCGCTTTGCCCAAATCGTGCAAACGCATGGTCCCGAGGCGGTGGCTTTGTATGTATCGGGCCAACTGCTGACTGAAGATTATTATTTGTTTAACAAACTCGCCAAAGGAGTGCTTGGCACCAACAATATTGACACCAACTCACGCCTTTGCATGTCCAGTGCCGTGGCGGGTTACAAACAAACCTTGGGGGTGGATGCTCCTCCGTGTGCTTATGAAGACATCGATCATGCGGGGGCGATTTTTATTACGGGTTCCAACACCGCGCTCGCCCACCCTGTATTATTTCGGCGCATCGAAGCGGCGCGCGCCCGCAATCCTCAACAACGACTGGTGGTCATCGATCCGCGCCGCACCGAGACGGCTGCCCAGGCTGATTTGTTTTTGCAAATCGAGCCTGGCTCCGATATCGCCTTGCATCATGGGTTGCTTCATATTCTGTTGTGGGAAGGGTGGGTCGATCGGACCTTCATCGATCGGCACACCGAAGGTTTCGAATCCTTGCGTGACCAAGTGGTGGAATTTACCCCCAAGGCCGTGGCACTGCGCTGCGGAATCTCCCAAGAAGACCTCCACTTGGCGGCGCGATGGTTTGCTCAAAGTGGGCCGGTCCTGTCCTTATATTGTCAGGGTCTTAATCAATCCACGGCGGGAACGGCAAATAACGCCTCGCTGATCAATCTGCATCTGGCCGCGGGGCAGATCGGGAAACCGGGGGCGGGACCATTTTCCTTGACGGGTCAACCAAATGCCATGGGCGGTAGGGAAGTGGGCGGACTGGCCAATCTGCTCTCGGCGCATCGCGATCTGAGCAACCCCCTGCATCGTCAGGAGGTGGCCGATCTTTGGGATATCGATGCGGTTCCCCAGAAGCCGGGCTTGATGGCCGTGCAATTGTTTGATGCGCTGCATACAGGCCAAGTGAAGGCGGTATGGATCGTTTGTACGAATCCGGCACAATCCCTCCCCCATCAAAAACGGGTGCATGAAGCCTTGCAGCGGGCGGAGTTCGTCGTGGTGCAGGAAGCCTATCACAACACCGCTACGGTGCCCTTTGCGGATGTGCTCTTGCCGGCGGCTTCATGGGGAGAAAAGGAAGGGACGGTTACCAATTCCGAACGTTGCATCAGTCGTGTGCGAGCGGCTGTTTCACCACCGGGAGAAGCGCGTGCAGACTGGCGGATTGGGCGCGATATCGGCGTCTTGATTGCGGCTTATTTGGGGCGCCGCACGCGCACGGGAGGATCTTTGTTGGACTACGCCTCACCCGAGGCGCTGTGGGAAGAACATCGGGCGTCGACCCAGGGGCGTGATCTGGATATTACTGGCTTGTCCTATGCGTTGCTGGATTCCCTGGGGCCCCAGCAATGGCCGTTTCCCAAAGAGGCGTTGCGCGGTACCACCCGATTATACACAGACAGCCAATTTCCAACGCCCAGCGGACGAGCACGGTTTGTGCGTTGCGCAGACCAAGGTGTGGCTGAGCCGACCGATGCGCGCTTTCCCTTTTCCATGACGACAGGTCGGTTGCGTGATCAATGGCATGGCATGAGTCGTACCGGTACGTTGGCACGCTTATATGCCCATGATCCTGAGCCAGCAGTGCAACTGAGCCGGGGTGATTGTGAGCGCTTGGGTTTGGTGGCCGGCGAGTTGGTATATGTCACCAGTCGCCGCGGTTGCCAGATCTTACCGGTACAGCCCAGCGAGAGTCTGGCTTCGATGCAGTGTTTCATCCCCATGCATTGGGGTGAAGAGCGCTTGGGGGGACAGGCGGGGAATAATCCTGGATATGGTGTCAATGGTCTAACCTTTGCCGCGACAGATCCCGTCTCTGGCCAACCCGCGCTCAAGCAGGCTGCGGTAAAAATTATCCAGGCGAACCTTCCCTGGCACCTCCATGCGTTGATCTGGAGTGGACCTGAGGAGGCTTTGCTTTTGCAAAGTCAACTCGGGCATGAGTTGGGCCTTTTTTCTTATGGGGCCTGTGGGTTGTTTGGCCACGAAAGCGCACAACCCGACAGTCCAGTAGGGGTAAGGCTGAAGTTGGCCCATGTGGAAACGCCAACCGCAGACCAGTTATTGCACCTTGAGGCACGACTGGGGTTTTTGCCAGATTCCCGAGGAACCCTGCAATATCACGATCGCCGGCGTGGAATTACCCGCCAGGTCCGCATGCGGACTGAAGGAGCCAAGCAAGACTGTCTGCAAGCCGTCCTGCTGGCGGGGGAGGCAGCACAAGTGAAAGCCTTGCGTTGGTTGGAAACATTGCTCGAAGAGCAGCATCCCGTGGCAAGTTTGGGGCGCGCCCTGCTGATGCCGGGACATGCGCCACCACAGGGACTGGTGCCTCGCGGAAGGACGGTCTGTACCTGCAATGCAGTCACTGAAACCGAAATCTTGAACCAACTCTCTGGCATGGCCGTGCCACACACCTTGGAGCAGCATCTGAGCGGACTGCAGAAAGCATTGGGTTGCGGAACGACCTGCGGTTCCTGTCTTCCAGAGTTGAAGCGTCTGGTGTTGCACCATGTGGGCTCTCCCGAGGCCCTGTCCACAGGCCTTGAATGAGGCCTGGTAGGCAGGGATCTACCCGGTAACGCAAACGCACTGAATTCATTTTCGTCGGTAAGGAGTCCTGTCATGAAACAAAACACATTTTTACAGTCGGGGCATGCCCCCACCTTGATTGCGGCCTTTCTCTATTTCGATTTGGCATTCATGGTTTGGGTCATGCTGGGTCCTTTGGGCGTTCAGATTGCCAAAGATCTGGGTCTCGATCCCTTGCAAAAGGGCATCATGGTGGCTACGCCGGTTTTGTCGGGGGCTGTTTGGCGCGTGGTGCTGGGGGTATTGGTGGATCATCTCCAGGCCCGTTTGACAGGTCTTCTGGGTCAAGTACTGGTCATTGTTGCTTTGGGGGTGGCTTGGGCTGGAGGGATTCACTCCTACTCACAGGTTTTGACGCTGGGCTTGTTTTTGGGCATTGCGGGGGCGTCGTTTGCCGTTGCATTGCCTTTGGCTTCGCGCTGGTACCCGCCCGAACATCAAGGGAAAGCCTTGGGCATTGCCGGTGCAGGAAATTCGGGAACGGTGTTGGCGGCACTTTTTGCACCATCCCTGGCTACGGCTTACGGTTGGCCACAGGTGTTTGGCTTTGCCCTGATTCCCTTGAGCCTGGTGTTGGGCGCGTTTTTTTTGATGGCCAAAGATGCCCCCAATGCACCCCCGCCCAAGCGCTGGGCAGAGTACTTGGCGGTGCTTCAGGATCATGATGCCTGGTGGTTCATGTTTTTTTACGCGGTGACTTTTGGCGGTTTTGTGGGTTTGGCTTCTTCTCTGACCATCTATTTCAATGCCCAATACGGGCTTGATCCTAAAACGGCCGGGTTTTTTACGGCGGCGTGTGTTTTTGCGGGGTCTATGGTGCGCCCCTTGGGAGGAGGATTAGCCGACCGCTTCGGGGGGATCCGCCTGCTGACGGGCGTTTACATGGCTGCAGCGATGAGTCTGTTTGTGGTAGGTATTGGGTTACCGCAGGCATGGATGGCTTTGCTGGCATTTGTGCTGGCCATGCTATCCCTGGGGATGGGCAACGGTGCTGTTTTCCAATTGGTGCCGCAGCGTTTCCGTCAGGAAATCGGGGTGATGACCGGACTGGTGGGGATGGCTGGCGGCGTGGGAGGGTTTTATCTCGCCTCCAGTCTGGGGTATTCCAAACAGATGACGGGCAGCTATGAGGGCGGGTTTTATGTCTTTGGAAGCTTGGCATTGTTAGCATTGGTGGGATTGACGCGTGTCAAAACCCGTTGGCGGACCACTTGGGGCGCAGCTCGCTTGACCGGGGCACGAATCTAGGTCAACGTAACTGCTGGAGAACACCCAGTCCACTCATGTCAGCCTACCCTTATGCACTTGGATTCAGTTCGCTGACCGGCCCTAGACCGCGTAATGAAGACTTTTGTGGGGCTGTAACGCCCGAAGGCAGCGAACTCCTGGACAAGGGGTGTCTTGCTGCAGTGGCGGATGGTTTGGGAGGGCATGCTCAGGGGCGAGAAGCCTCTGAATATGTCCTGCGGGGACTATTGGCAGATTATTATGCTACCCCGGATACTTGGGGGGCATTCAAGGCGCTGGATATGGTCTTGCAATCCCTCAATCGCTGGGTGTTTGCGCATCATCAGTCCCAACGGCAACCGGCCGGAATGGCGACTACACTTTCCGCCTTGCTCCTTCGCGGGGACCGTTATTTTGTGGCGCATGTGGGGGATTCACGCATTTATCGATTCCGCCAGGGCCACCTGCAACGATTGACGCAAGATCATGTGTGGGAACATCCCGAACTCGAGAATGTGCTCGCGCGCGCAGTGGGTCTGGATGAAACCCTGCGCGTAGATTATGGGGATGGGGCCTTGTTGCCGGCAGACTGTTTTCTCATCTGTTCGGACGGAGTATGGAGCAGTTTGGGGGATCAGCGTTTGTGCGATCTGTTGCAGCGCCACCCTGACCCGCAGGAGGCTGCAAGTCGCATGACTAGTCTGTCTCTGGAAAGTGGCAGCCAGGATAATTGTACGGCGTTGATCGTGCGCGTGGATGTGGTCCAGTCGCCAGGATTGGACGTTCGAGGGCAGGCACTGTCCAGGCTTCCTATTCCACCTCGCTGGCGGGCAGGAGAGGTTCTGGATGGTCTGTGCGTGGATCGATTGTTGCATGAGTCGCGGGTGACGTTACTTTATCTGGGGCATTGGATGCAGAGCGGACAACGCTGCGTCATCAAAACTCTCCAGGCCGGCTGTGATCCTCTGGAGGCTGCAGCGCTGCTTCATGAGGAATGGTTGGCGCGGCGCGTTGTAGATGCGGCTTTCCCGCAGGTCATTCCGGCGCCGGAGCGCAGTGCCTTGTATTACCTGATGACCTGGCATGAGGGAGCCACGTTGGGGCAGTGGCTGCAACTCGGTCGTCATTTCACCAGCACTGAAGTGGTGGATGTGGGGATATCCCTGCTGCGTGGGTTGGCGGTTTTGCATCGACTGAATATCTTGCATCGGGATATCAAGCCCGAAAACATCCACTGGGGTGGGGATGGGCGGATTCGGATTCTGGATCTGGGGGTGGCGGTCTCGGATGGACACAGTTTGGGAGAAATCAACAATCCGGGTACCCCCAGTTATATGGCGCCAGAATTATTTGCCGGAGCAGCGGCTTCGGTTCAATCCGATCTGTATGCTTGCGCTGTAACCTTGTACCAGTCTTTGACCAGAAAATTTCCCTATGGTGAAATTGAAGCGTTTCAACATCCTCGTTTTTCTGATCCGATGGTACCGACTAGATACCGTCCAGATATTCCGGCCTGGCTGGAGTTGGTTCTTCTCAAGGGGGTTGCGCGCGAACCTTCAGCCCGTTTTGAAACGGCAGAAGAATTCATTTTGGCACTGGAGCGTGGGGCTCATGGAAACCTGCGTGTGCCACGCAAGACACCCTTGATGCAGCGCGACCCGCAGCGGGGCTGGAAGCTGTTGCTTCTGTTTTCGTTGCTGCTGAACTTCATGCTGGGTTACCTACTATCCACTCGCTAACCAGCGGTCCATAGGCAAGCAGGGCAGCCCTTGGCCAGAACACCGAACACCCATGAGTACAACGGGTTGTGTTGCTGCGGATGATTCTATTACGATTGATTCGATACCATAACATTCCAGGTGGCGCAATTGATCCGCTTCATTTGGGGGCATTTTTTCGTGGTTTTGAAGGGCGTTTGGTCTTGAGGGCGGATTGCAAAAATTGTCCAGTAAAACTATGGGATTGTTGCGACACTTGCTCCGGTGTGCCACAGGCGATGATTTGACCGCCTCCTTCCCCGCCCTCTGGTCCCAGATCCACAACCCAGTCTGCAGTTTTGATCACATCCAGATTATGCTCGATGACGACCACGGTATTGCCATGATCACGCAATCGGTGCAGGACTTTCAGCAGTAGATCGATATCCTGAAAATGCAGCCCAGTGGTCGGTTCGTCAAGAATGAACAAGGTGCGTCCAGTATCTCGTTTGGATAGCTCCAGGGATAACTTGACCCGTTGTGCTTCTCCTCCGGAAAGGGTGGTTGCCGACTGCCCGAGCGTGATATAGCCCAGGCCCACATCCAGCAGGGTTTGCAGTTTGCGCGCGATGACCGGTACTGCCTGGAAAAACTCAAAGGCTTGTTCCACGGTGAGATTCAATATCTCATGCACCGACCGGCCTTTATACAAAATTTCCAGGGTTTCGCGGTTGTAGCGTTTTCCGTGACATACGTCGCAAGGGACGTAGATGTCCGGCAGAAAATGCATTTCCACCTTGATCAAACCATCTCCTTGACAGGCTTCGCAGCGTCCGCCCTTGACGTTGAAGGAAAAACGTCCAGGACCATACCCGCGTTCGCGTGCCTGTGGAATGCCGGCAAATAAATCCCGGATGGGGGTAAATAATCCGGTGTAGGTGGCGGGATTGGAGCGAGGCGTGCGACCAATGGGGCTTTGATCCACGTTGATCACTTTGTCGAAGTGCTCCAGGCCCTCTATGGATTCGAAGGGTGCAGGTTCATGAGCGCCGCCGTGAAGATGACGGGCCACCGCCACGTACAGGGTATCATTGATGAGCGTGGACTTGCCTGAACCTGAAACCCCGGTGATACACACCAGCAAACCCACCGGAACCTGCAGTGTCACTGCTTTGAGGTTGTTGCCCCGCGCCCCCCGCAGGTACAGCCAGCGCTGTTCATCCGGGGCGTGCCGTTGGGGTGGCAGGGCAATGGTGCGGGCGCCCGATAAATATTGCCCGGTTAGCGAGTCCGGGTTGTTGCACACCTGTGCGGGTGTGCCTTGAGCGACGACCAGGCCACCATGCTCTCCGGCGCCCGGCCCCATATCAACGACATAATCGGCGTTGCGGATGGCGTCCTCATCGTGTTCCACCACGATGACGCTGTTACCCAAGTCGCGCAGGTGTGCCAAGGTTTCCAGCAGGCGATGATTATCCCGTTGATGCAAGCCAATGGAGGGTTCGTCCAGTACATACATGACACCAGTCAGGCCGGAGCCGATTTGCGAGGCCAGACGAATGCGTTGCGCCTCTCCGCCGGAAAGTGTGTCGGCCGAGCGATCCAATTGCAGATAATCCAATCCCACATTGTTGAGAAATTGCAGGCGCGCCACGATTTCCTTCAATATTTTATCGGCAATGGCCTGTTTTCTTCCCTTGAGTGTCAGGTTTTGGAATCGCTGCAGCGCATCGCGTAGCGGCAAGGCGCTGAGTTCATGCAAAGTGAAGGGCCCAACCCGTACATGCCGGGCTTCGCGGCGCAAGCGCGAGCCAGCGCACTGGGGGCAGGGCTTCTGATTGCGAAGTTTGGCAAGCTCCTCGCGCACCAGAACCGAGTCGGTTTCGCGATAGCGTCGTTCCAGGCTGGGAATGACCCCATCAAACGCGTGTTCCTTGATCTGCAGCTGATTGCGTTCGCCAGGATAGCGAAACGGAATTTTCTGCCTTCCAGAACCGAACAGGATGCGTTGCTGAATGTCTTCGTTCAACGCCTCAAAGGGGATTTCCAAGTCAAACTCATAAAACCGGGCCAGATCCATCAGTAGTTGAAAATAGAATTGATTGCGTCGGTCCCAGCCTTTGATGGCCCCACCCGCCAGACTGAGTTGGGGGTGAGCCACTACGCGCTTGGGGTCGAAAAAAGTGATGATTCCCAGACCGTCACAGTGGGGGCAGGCCCCCATGGGATTGTTGAAGGAAAAAAGCCGGGGCTCCAGTTCCTGTAGGGCATAGTTGCATACCGGGCAGGAAAATCGGGCTGAAAACAAATGCGTTTGTCCACTGTCCATTTCCACGGCCAGTGCCCGGCCATCCGCATGACGCAGGGCCGTTTCGAAGGACTCTGCCAGACGTTGCTTGATCTCCGGGCGAACCTTCACCCGGTCCACCACCACCTCGATGGTGTGTTTCTGGTTTTTATCCAAGGCAGGGATGGCGTCGATATCCACCACCTGTCCGTCGATGCGCAGGCGCACAAACCCCTGGGCACGAAGTTCATCGAAGCGCTCCTGCTGCTGTCCCTTGCGCTCCACCACCAAGGGAGCCAGGATCATCAGGCGGGTTTCGGGGGGTAGCGCCAGAACATGATCCACCATTTGCGCCACGCTTTGGGCTTCCAGCAGGAGTTGATGTTCTGGACAATAAGGGTCGCCCGCGCGGGCAAACAACAGGCGCAGGTAATCGTGGATTTCTGTGACTGTTCCCACCGTGGAACGAGGGTTATGACTGGTGGCCTTTTGCTCGATGGAGATGGCCGGGGAAAGCCCCTCAATCAAATCCACGTCCGGTTTTTCCATGAGCTGCAAAAATTGACGGGCATAGGCCGAGAGAGACTCTACATAGCGGCGTTGGCCTTCGGCATACAGGGTATCGAAAGCCAGAGACGATTTGCCCGAGCCCGACAGGCCGGTGATGACCACCAGTTGATGGCGTGGCAGGTCCAGGTCGATGTTTTTGAGATTATGGGTGCGTGCCCCACGGATTCGAATCAGATCTTGGTTTGCAGTCATTTTGGTTCGGTTATGAGTGAAGGTTTTTTCCTGCCAGAGCCATCTTGCGCGCCCTCAGGGGCGGACAAGCCAACGAGGCGGGCAGTGACCAGTTGTGAAGGCGGACTTTCCTCCGTCAGGGAAAGTCTGCGCATCAAGAAACGGACATCATCGCGTCATCCTTAACCTGATAATATACGCGAAGCATTTTATTTATTCCTTCACCACTCCCATGAAATCGACCGTTAAGATGTTACCCAATGAAAAGCGTGCCAGTATTGGGTTGGCCAGTATTTTTGGTCTGCGCATGCTGGGAATGTTCATTATTTTACCCGTGTTTGCCCTTTACGCCTTGCATTTGCCGGGGGGGGAAGACAAAACCTTGGTGGGTCTTGCCTTGGGCGCCTATGGCCTGACGCAAGCCCTGTTACAAATCCCGTTGGGATGGTTGTCCGATCGGGTGGGTCGTAAACCGGTCATTGTGGGGGGGTTGCTGGTGTTTGCTTTGGGTAGTTTGCTGGCGGCTTTGGCCACCAACATTCATGAAATCATTCTGGGTCGCGCCATTCAGGGTGCAGGCGCCATTTCGGCAGCCCTGATCGCGCTCACGGCTGATCTGACGCGCGAGGCCGTACGAACCCAAGCAATGGCCATGATCGGTGTCACCATCGGCCTGACCTTCAGCCTTTCCATGATTCTGGCGCCCATGTTGTATCCGCTCATTGGGATTCCCGGTATCTTTGAGCTCACCGGGGTTCTTTCCTTGATGGCCATCCTGGTGGTGGTCTGGTTTGTCCCCAATCCGGTGGTGCCGCCACAACCGGCCGGACGCACAGCCTTTGCACGAGTGCTGGGACATGGGCAGCTACTGCGTTTGAATTGGGGGGTGTTTTGTCTGCATGCCTCTCTCATGGCCACTTTCGTCGTGGTTCCCTCCTCCCTGATACGGGCGGGGCTGTTGCAATCCGACCAGTGGAAGCTGTATTTGCCGGTCATGTTGGGTTCTTTCGCCTTGATGATTCCCCCTGTGGCTTTTGCCCATGGCAAATGGCGCAAACAGGTATTTCTGGCATCTGTGGCAGTGCTTGTGCTTGCCCAGATCCTCATGACCTGGGGCTTGGGTAGTGTGGCCGGGGTTGCTACGGCGCTAACGGTGTTCTTTGTGGCCTTCAATGTGCTGGAAGCCAGTATTCCTTCTCTGGTTACTCTGGTGGCTCCGACCGACGCCAAGGGAACGGCCACTGGCGTGTACAGTACCATCCAGTTTCTTGGCACTTTCAGTGGGGCCTTCCTGGGGGGGGTGCTGTTCAAATATGCAGGGGCACAAGCGGTACCTCTATTCTGCGCGGGGATCACAGTGGTCTGGTTGGTGGTTGCCTGGTCCATGCGCGTCGATCAAATTTCAGCCTAAACTTGAGGAGATACAATCCATGGCGTCTGTGAATAAAGTTATTCTGGTGGGAAATTTGGGGCGTGATCCGGAAGTTCGGTACATGCCCGACGGTGGAGCCATCACCAATGTGAGTATTGCCACCACCGATACCTGGAAAGACAAGAACGGAGAAAAGCAGGAGCGTACCGAATGGCACCGCATTGCTTTTTTTGGCAAACTGGCTGAAATCGCTGGTGAATACCTGAAAAAGGGAAGCCAGATTTACGTAGAAGGCGCCCTGCGTACGCGCAAATGGCAAGATAAGGACGGTCAGGATAAATATACCACCGAGGTCATTGCCGATCGCATGCAGATGCTGGGAAGTCGCTCTGGTGGTAGTGTGAACATGGATCCTCCCCCTTCTCAGGCAACAAGCGGGGGCAGCGCTGGAAGCCCTGCGGCGGCCAAGTCGGGAGGCAAGTTCGATGACTTCCCGGATGACATCCCGTTCTAAAATACACCTGCGATACGTCGTGTAAAGTGTAGACAAAAAGCCCTGTTTTTACAGGGCTTTTTTACTTGTTTTGGTAAATAGTGGCCATGGAATTCGTTGCCACGGTTTCGATCAGATCACTGCTCCTTTCCTATCCCACGTTATTTGTTTCGCAACAGGCGGGGGTCACGTTCAAGTAAACTGTAAATTTGATGTTCTCATCAGGATTACCGTTCTAACCCATGTTTGAACAAACCTTCAAGAATATCGACGCCGACCTGCGCAACGAAGCGGGATGCACCACCGAACTCGACTACACCGAGCAGACCTCCTGGCTGCTGTTCCTCAAGTATCTTGACGCTCTGGAGCAGGACAAGGCGATGGAAGCGG
>DAIDKJ010000012.1 GCA_027450105.1 Ferrovum sp. | reverse complement strand
TAATTGCACGGTGGTACCCACATCCCGGGCTGCCGGGCTGACCCCGGAACTTACTCCGGCTTCAATACGAATACTAGCTGCATAAGGGCTTTCCCGGGTACGGCTGATCAAGGTCAACTCCGCAACCGCGGCCATACTGGCCAAGGCTTCCCCGCGAAAACCAAGACTGGTTACCGATTCCAGATCGGACAGCGAGCGAATCTTGCTGGTAGCATGGGCGGTCAAGGCCCAGGGAAGCTCTTCGGCACTCATGCCGAACCCATTATCTTCCACCCGCAGGCAACGAACTCCACCTTGCTCCAGAGTGACGACGATCTCGGTGGATTGAGCGTCCAAAGCATTTTCCACCAACTCTTTGAGCGCCGAGGCAGGGCGTTCCACCACTTCACCGGCTGCAATCTGTGCCACCAGGACCTCATCCAGAAGCCTGATTCGGCTCATGGCATCAAGGCCATCTGAGACGACGAAGAAGCAGGAAGCGCCGTGGTCCGGGCGCGCGCGGGCGTCGACAGGGCCAGATAGTGTTGGACTCCGGCAAGAATGGCGGCCGCCAGTTTATCCTGATATTCCGGTTCGTTGAGACGCTGTTCTTCCTGCGGATTGGTAATAAAAGCGGTTTCCACCAAAATGGAAGGAATGTCGGGGGATTTCAGCACGGCAAACCCAGCCTGCTCCACCTGCCCGTGGTGCAGAGCGTTGACCTGATGCAATTGATCGAGCACCGCCCGTGCCATTTTCAGGCTATCGTTGATCGTGGCGGTTTGCGATAAATCAAACAGGGTTTGTGCCAGATAAGGATCGTGGCGGTTGAGGTTCACACCGCCAATCAAGTCGGATGCGTTTTCCTGGCGCGCCAACCAACGCGCGGCCACTGAGGTAGCCCCGCGCTCGGACAGGGCAAACACGGAAGAACCACGCGCCTCGTGATTGACAAAGGCATCGGCATGCACCGAAATGAACAGATCCGCATGCAACTGATGGGCTTTGGCAGTGCGCCCTTGGAGCGGGATGAAGTAGTCTCCATCACGAATCAACACCGCCCGCAAGTTGGGTTGGGCATCGATGTGAGCCTTGAGACGCCGTGCAATGGCCAGCGTCACGTCCTTTTCGTGCGTTCCGGCACTCCCTTGGGCGCCTGGATCTTCCCCCCCATGCCCGGCATCCACAGCGATGACCAGCGCATGAGGTGCCATGAGAGACGGTGTCGGTCTTGCCCCTGTGGCTTCAGAGGGATGGCTTGCAAGAGGCGATTCTGGCGGACCCGGCTCCGTGGCGGGCAGCGATATTGCAGGTTGAGCCTCGCTGCCCACAGCGGGGTTGCCAAGTGTTGCATCGGCCACGGGGGCACGCGCCAGCGTTGGCGAAGAAGGCGCCGGCACTGGAACGTCGCTTTGGGCTGGTGTGCCCGAAGCCAGTGGCGCGGGCGAAGTCGTCGCAGCAACACCTGCCAGGGGGAGAAGCGCATTGGGTGAGTTCCCCTTGGCCTCGGGGGAGCTCACTTTCGCCTCGGGGGAGCTTACGTTCTGTGTTTGCTCCAACAGGGCTTGCAAGGGGTCAGAGGGATTTTGGGGATACATATCGAGTATGAGCCGATAGCCATATTTTGCCACGGGCTGCAGCAGTGAGGTACTGGCCGATACCGGTGCCTTGAGATCGAACACCACGCGCACCACGCCCGGCTTGAAATGGCCCACCCGGATATTTCGAATGTAGGGATCATCCGGGTTCACCTGGTGTGCCATGGCCAACAGCGCAGCACTGGCACCCACCCCCTCCAGATCCAGAACCAGACGCTCCGGATTGGCAATGCTAAACAGGGTACTTTGAATGGCTACAGGCGCTTCGAAGGTGACCCGCGTATAATCCTCGGCCGGCCATAATCGTACCGACTCGATACGATAATCGGCCCACACCCGGGGTATGCCCAACACCGTGACCAGCAGGGCCAGAGAAAGAAAAGTGATTAGACGTGGAAAGCACGTTCGAGGCATGATTGTCCGATTGGTGTGTGGGAGGTCGCCACCAGCTTTCTTTTTTCCTCCATTATTTCCAGCTCGATGGCCACATCCGGTACAGGCAACCAAGCCCCTGCACGCTGCGGCCACTCCACGAAGCAAACACCGGTTCCGGAAAAGTAATCCCTGAACCCCGCTTCTTCCAACTCTTCAGAAGAACTGATCCGATAAAAATCAAAGTGATACAAGTATAACCTCGAAACTGCATACATTTCAAGCAGCGCGTAGGTTGGGCTTTTGATCTGTCCCTGAACGCCCAGAGCACGTAACAAGGCCCGCACCACTGTGGTTTTTCCAGCACCCAAGGGACCTTGCAGGGTAACCAGCAAACCAGGGTACAGGCAGGGGGCCAGTTGTTGCGCCCAGCGTTGCGTGGCCGCTTCGGTGTCCAAAGTCCAGTCGTAGGATCCCTGACGGGGAAAGCAGGGTCGAGAATCAGCCATGAATCACTCAAGCAAACAGGGGGATAGGTGCGCTAGAATCCTATCATGCCCAGCGACTTGCATACACCCTTGCTGCACCAACTGAAGCAGGATCTGCTGGAACTGACCCGTCAGGCGGGCTTTGATCAGGTTCGAGTGGGCAAACCGGATGACCTGCCTGCGGCCAGGAATTGGCTGGAGACCTGGTTGGCCCGGGGATTTCACGGCGAGATGGGATTCATGGCCCGCCATGCCCACTTGCGCACATCCCCACAACGTTTGCATCCGGGGACCGTACGCGTTCTCAGTGTGCGCATGCCCTACCTTCAAGAATCTCCGGGTCAGGCTTTGAAGGCCCTGGAAGATCCGCATCAGGGTTATATCTCCCGTTATGCCCTGGGACGCGATTATCATCAGGTGCTGCGGCAACGTCTGCAGAGTTTGGTTCAAGCGCTGCAGCGCCGGGCGCAGGATCTGGGCTGGCATCCCGATGCCTCCGAGACCCCCCACTTTAGTGCTCGGGTCTTCACCGACAGCGCACCCGTCCTGGAAGTGGAACTGGCCCAAAATTGCGGGTTGGGCTGGCGCGGCAAGCATACCTTGTTGCTCGATCGCAAGGCCGGCTCTTTCTTTTTTCTGGGGGAGATTTTTACCGATATTCCCTTGCCCATCGATGCGCACAGCAACGCCCATCATTGTGGCACATGCACTCGATGCCTAACGCTTTGCCCCACCGGAGCCATTGTCGCTCCCTATCAACTGGATGCCAGACGCTGTATTTCGTACCTCACCATCGAGCTCAAAGGATCCATTCCAGAATCCTTGCGCCCACTCATGGGAAACAGAATCTATGGGTGTGATGACTGTCAGTTGGTATGCCCCTGGAACCGATTTGCGCAGTATGGCACCGTGGACGACTTTGCTCGACGCAAAGAACTGGACACGACCACTCTGTGCGATTTATTGTCCTGGGACACCAACACGTTTCAGCAAAACCTGGCTGGCTCTCCCATCCTGCGCATCGGCCACGAACGCTGGTTGCGCAATATTGCCGTGGCCTTGGGCAATGCACCCGCAAACATACGCAGTCGGGCCGCTCTGGCGCAACGTCAAAGCCATCCTTCCGCACTGGTGCGCGAACATGTGAACTGGGCTTTGCACCGGCTACAGACTGCACCGCTGGCCCAGAGTAGAGCCCCTTCTGCCCCATCAGGAATTTGAGTTAAACTACGAGATTGTCGTTTTTGCGTTCGCGGAGACCCATGAACTCGATGCTGCGCCTATTTCTCCTGCTCCTGTCGTGGCAGTTTTCATCCAGCCTGTTGGCGGTGGAGGGTTTGCCCACCACTTCGCCCGCTCTGCCCCAGGCGTTATCCTCCAGTCTTCCCCCGCACCGCACCTTTCTGATGCCGGAAGAAGCCTTCACCCTGCAGGTTGCAGTCAACGCTGGCAGGGATTTTACGGTGCGATTCAACCCCGCACCGGGCTACTATCTTTATCGCGATCGCATCAAGATTCACGCCGTTCCCGATAACACCCCCTTCGAGCTGCGATTCCCCCCTGCCGAGAGCAAGCAAGACCCCAGCTTTGGTTTGGTATGGGTCTATCACCATCCTTTCGATGTGACCTTCACGGCATCCCTTCCCTTGCCCGAAACGCTGGCCATCACCTACCAAGGCTGCGCCGAGCAGGGCATCTGTTACCCCCCCACGACGCTCGATTTCACCCGTGTGGCAAGCACCACCACGTATCGTTCCAACGGCCTGGAAGATACGGTTTCTAGCGCTCCGAGCCGGGATAGCGCCAACCCTGTGGCTTTTGCCAACTATCTGAAAGACGCGAAACCCCTGTGGGTACTCGCCAGTTTCTTTGGTTTTGGGCTGCTTTTGGCCCTCACGCCCTGCCTTTTCCCCATGATTCCCATTCTTTCCGGCATCATTGCCGGGCAAGGAAGCCAGATCACCAAATCCCGCGCCTTCAGTTTGTCCCTGACGTATGTTCTGGGCATGGCGCTGACCTACGCAGCTGCCGGCGTTCTGGCCGGACTTTCGGGTACGCTTCTGTCCAATGCCCTGCAAACCCCCGCAGTACAAATCGCCAGCGCCCTGTTGTTTGCGGCGCTTGCGCTTTCCATGTTCGACCTCTACCAACTGCAGCTCCCTCTAGCCTTGCAAAATCGTCTCAATCTGGCTTCGGCGCGACTCCCTGGCGGCCGACATCTGGGGGTGGGCTTGATGGGTGCGCTCTCGGCGCTGGTGATGGGCCCCTGCGTGGCGGCTCCTCTGGCTGGAGGACTCCTGTATATTGCCCAAACCCGGAACGTGGTGCTGGGCGGAAGCGCCCTGTTTGTCATGGCTCTGGGGATGGGATCTCCTCTGCTGGCCATCGGCACCTCGGCCGGCGCACTGCTGCCCCGTGCAGGCCATTGGATGGTCTGGGTCAAACGATTTTTTGGAGTGCTGCTGCTGGGAGTTGCGCTGTGGATCGTCATGCCCTTGCTGGGTTCACGCACAGGAGCAGGCGCTCCGGAGTTCACCACCATCCACTCCAATGCCGAACTGAACGAGGCCATCCACCAAGCTTCTGCCCAGCATCGCCCGGTCATGCTGGATTTTTATGCCGACTGGTGTGTCTCGTGCGTGGAAATGGACCAGAAAGTATTTACCCAGCCCGACATCAAAAATTTGTTGGGTCGTGGCCTCCTGTTACGGGCGGACGTGACCCACAATACCCCCGAAGACAAAGCATTACTGAACCGCTTTGGCTTATTTGGTCCCCCAGGAACCCTGTTTTTTGACTCTCAAGGTCGGGAGCTGGAAAACGCCCGTCTGGCAGGGTATGTGGCAGAGCCTCAGTTCAAAGCACACTTGCAGCGTTATTTCCAGTAACCGTCACCCTTACAAATGACGTTTCACAGTGCTTGCGGCTTGCAGTTGCACCAGATAGCCCAATCGGGCCAGGCGTTGCGTGTTGCCCCGAGCCCACGCCCGAAAAGCACAATCGGGCTCTGTCAGGTGCCGGCAATTGGCAAAGCGACATTGGCCCAACAAGCGTTCAAACTCCGGAAAAGCTTGCACGATTTGTTCTGGTCGCAAGTAAGACAAGCCGAAAGCCTGCAATCCGGGAGAATCGATCAAACCGCCTCCGCTGCCGGGTTGGGCTGGATCCAAGGGATAATAACGGGTGAAGGTGGTGGTATGGCGCCCACTATCCAAGGCTTCTGAAATAGTGTTGGTCTGTGCCCGAGCCTGGGGGGCCAAGCCATTCACGAGCGTGGATTTACCCATGCCAGATTGTCCAACCAGCAGACTGACACGCTGCGAAACCAGCGCCCGCAACGCGTCGCAATTTTCCAGAGCACTCATTTCCAGCACGGAATAGCCCAGCAAGCGATAATAGTCCAGGGCCTGCGACAAGCCCTCCATCTGCGCCAGATCCTTCTTGTTCAGAATGATCCAGGCTTCGATGCCAGCGGACTGGGCTGCCACCAGGGCATGTGACAACAAGGCCTCGCTGGGTGTGGGTTCCGGAGCCAGCACCACCAGGACGAGGTCCAGATTGGACGCCAGCATTTTTTCGCGCTGCCCGTCAGCACGGTATAACAGATTGCGTCGTGGCAAAACGGTTTCGATAACTCCCTGCCCCGTGGAGTCACTGACAAACTCCACCTCGTCTCCGCAGGCCACGTCGTGCCGTTTGCCCCGGCGCACGCACTGAAACAGGGCCCAGTCCTCCGGCAACAGGGCTTCTACGCGGTGTTCCTGCACGTCGTAATGTCGCCCATAGGTTGCAACCACCCGGCCGATACGCCGCAGGGATTTCAATCGGCGGCCAACAACGTCAGCTGCGCAATCCGCTGCGCCGCTGGGGGATGAGAATCGTAGATGAGGGAATGCAGAGGGTCGGGCGTCAGAGTGGAGGCATTATCCTGATAGAGCTTCAATAGCGCATGGATCAGGGCCTCTGCAGGAACCTGGCTGGCCGCATAGGCATCGGCCTCGAACTCGTGACGCCGGGAATAATAGCTCATGAGCGGTTGCAAGGGGAATGACAGCACCGGCACCACCAACATGAACAGGATCAACGCAACGGCAGTTCCCGGGAGGTGTACGCCCAATCCGGCATAAAACCAGGGGGCCTGCTGGAGTTCCCCCAAAAGTGCCAGAAACAACAGGCTCATGACAAACATCAGGATCATCCGACGTTGCACATGGTGCCGACGATAATGGCCCAATTCATGGGCTAGCACAGCCTCTGTTTCGGCCGCATCCAATTTGTCCAACAAGGTGTCAAAAAAGACCACCCGCCGATTTTTTCCAAACCCCGTGAAATACGCGTTTCCATGACTGGAGCGCCTGGAACCGTCCATGACGAACAGGCCGCTGGACTGAAATCCACAGCGCTGCAGCAAGGCTTCTACGCGCTGGCGCAGTTCCCCCTCGGGCAAAGGAGTAAACCGGTTGAAGAGCGGCGCAATCCACACCGGATATAGGGCCAGCAAAAAAATGTTGAAGAGCATCCAGGCGCCCCAAGCCCACAGCCACCACAAACTTCCCAAGGACTGCATCATCCAGATGGCCGTCAGCAATACAGGCGCCCCCAGCAGAATGGACAACACGGCCTCGCGCAACAAATCGGTGAGGAACAACCGGGGGGTGATGCGATTGAAGCCGAAACGAGCCTCCACACCAAAGGTGGCGTACAACGTCAAGGGAAGTTCCACCAAAGCTCCGAGTAACAACACTGCCCCCACCAGCAACAAATTTTTCCCCCAAACCGGCAACGACGGCCAGGAGCGCAGCCACTGATCGAGCTGGTCCAGCCCTCCCCCCCAGGTGAAAGCGCACAGTAACATCACTTCCAGCAGAATCTGTATCATGCGCAACTGGGTTTTGGCACTGGTGTAGTCTGCAGCCTTTTGATGCTGGGCAAGGGGTACACGCGCCTGAAAAGCCGGAGGCACTGCCCACCGATGGCGCCGGACATACCCCATCTGGCGCAGGGCCAACCCCAAGCGGGCCACGGTCACCAAAGCCAGCAAGAATAAAAAGAACGCCCCAAACAGGGGGGCAGCGCTCATGGTAGCGCCTTACAACAGAGTGAATTCACAGGTAATATGCTTAGGAGGCAATGAACAATGAGGCATTATGGCACAAGATAAAAATCATCTCATCTGGGTGGACATGGAAATGACCGGTCTGGATCCGCAGCGGGACCGCATCATCGAGGTTGCCCTGGTGATTACGGACAGTCAACTCAATTGGGTGGCCGAGGGACCTGTACTGGCCATTCATCAATCAGCTGCCCTGTTATCCGGAATGGATCAATGGAATAAAAGCACTCATGCCAAGTCGGGCCTGATCGAACGGGTGCAGCATTCGACCCTGAACGAAGGGCAAGCCGAGTCGATTCTACTGGAGTTTTTGAGGCTTCATGTGCCCGCCGGCGAATCCCCCATGTGTGGCAATTCCATTTGCCAGGATCGCCGTTTCATGGCGCAATCCATGCCCGAACTGGAACGCTATTTCCATTATCGCAACCTGGATGTGAGCACCCTGAAAGAATTGTCCAAGCGCTGGAGACCGTCGGTATACGGCGCATTCAAAAAATCCGGAAAACACGAAGCCTTGGCAGATATCATGGAATCCATCGCGGAACTGCGCCATTATCGCGAACATTTTCTGCGCCTGGAAGAGACGCCTTCCGGCTCATGATCGTCCGCAGGCCTCTGTCAGGATTTCTGCCGCATGCTGACGCATGGTGGGGGTTAGCGTGACTCCCCCCAGCATGCGTGCGATTTCTTCCACCCGCTCATCTTGCCTCAGACGTCTAACCTCGCTGCCAACCCCCTGGTTTTGCTCGATTTTTTTTACTTGAAAATGATGATGCCCACAAGCCGCCACCTGAGGGAGATGGGTTACACAGAGCACTTGATGGGTATTGCCCAGACGTTGTAGCAGACGTCCCACGATTTCGGCAACACCACCACCAATGCCCGTATCGACCTCGTCAAATATCAGCGTGGGGGTTTGGGAAACCGCCGACAAAACCGTTTGAATGGCTAGACTCAAACGCGACAACTCTCCTCCAGAAGCCACGCGCGCCAAGGACATGGGCGTTTGTGTGGGATGCGTGGCAACCTGAAACTCCACAGTCTCCAACCCCTGGCTGGTGGGCTGCTGCAAGGCCTGCAGCGCCACATGAAAACGTGCCTGCCCCAAGGCGAGCGCGGTCAACTGCTGAGTAACGGCTTGGGACAAGGCCTGTGCGCCCTGTTGCCGCACGCGCGCAAGCTGCTCTGCTTGCGCCAGAAAATTCGTATGCGCCTGAGCCACCGCCTGCGCCAGTGAGTCGCCCGATTCCTGCTGCTGTAATTGTTGCCAACGCTGCTGCAATTGTTCCTGATAGCCGGGCAGTTCCTCGGGGCGCATGCGGTAGCGTCGTGCCACGGCGTGAATGTCCTGCAGACGTTGCTCCAGTTGTGCCAAAGCGCCCTCATCCTCTTCGGCTTGCAGCACGTAACGGCGCAAAAAGTGCAACGCTTCCTTGAGCTGGATTTCTCCTTGTTGCAACAATTCCAGCACCGGGTTCAAGGTGGCATCAAAGGAGCCCAACTGGGACAGGCGCTGAAGAATCTGCTCCAGCAAGGTGAGGACGGCACCCTCGGATTCGGCCAGCGTGGCCAGACTCCAGCGAGTGCCTTCCTGCAGGCTGGCCGCATGGCTCAAGCGTAAATGGTCTGTTTGCAGGGTTTGCCACTCCTGCACGTCCAGGTTCAAGGTCTTCAGGATTTCCAGTTGCTCGCTACAGAACGACAGTTCTTCCTGGACATGAGCACGATCACTCTGCCAACGTTGCCATCGGGTGTGCAGTTCCTGCCAGCGCTCAAAGGCACCCTTCACCTCGCGGGCCAAGGAGAGGGACGCCCCAAAGGCATCCAGAAGATCTCGTTGGGTAGACGGCTTTTGGAGTGATTGATGGGCATGTTGACCATGAATGTCGAGCAGCATTTCTCCCAAGGCTTTCAATTGAGCCACTGTAACCGGCGTTCCATTGATGAAGGCGCGGGATTTCCCCCCACGGTCTACCACACGGCGCAGCAAACAGTTTTCTTCCGCACCAAGTTCCTGTTGGATCAACCATTGCATGGCAGGCGATTGCGGCGCAACCTGGAAAACTGCGGTGACTTCGGCGCGCTCGGCACCGGTGCGTACCGTGGCCGCATCACAGCGTGCGCCCAAGGCCAGTGACAGCGCTTCGATGAGAATGGACTTGCCGGCGCCCGTTTCTCCGGTCAGGACCGTAAATCCGGGCTCGAATTCAAGGTCCAGTTGCTCTACGATCACCACATTGCGGATGCTCAGTTGAGATAGCATGAGTCAATACAGATTGCGAAGGGAATTAGACGGTATGCACATCATCGCACACCACATCATGGCGCAAAAACCTTGCACCTGTACTCGGGTTTATCGACGCACCGCACTGCACCACCACAGGGATCACAGTTTGGTCCCCCAGTGCAGCTTTTCACGAAGCATGGCAAAGTAGCTATGGGCCACAGGATGCAGTAGCCGAATTCCCTGGGGGGCCGTCTGAAGACATAAACGATCCTCTGCCTGCAAGGGAAATTGATCCTGAACGTCAAAATTGACAAATGCCCCTTCCCCCTTTTGCAAAACCACTTCCACCCGACAACGGTCGCTGAGAACAATGGGGCGGTTACTCAGCGTGTGGGGGCAAATGGGCACCAGCACCAAGGCACGCAAATCCGGATGTACGATCGGACCGCCACTGGACAGGGCATAGGCCGTGGATCCTGTGGGGGTAGCCAGAATCAGGCCGTCAGCGCGCAAGTTATAGACGAAACGCCCGTCTACGGATACTTCCAGCTCGATCATGCTGCCGCGAGCCCCTTTGGTGAGGACGACGTCATTCAGGGCCACCGACCGCCTGTAATCCTGGCCCTGGCGTTGGATTTTTGCCTGAATCAAGGTGCGCGATTCTTCCTCGTAACGCCCCTGAAGAATGTCCTCCAGCATGCGTTGCATGTGCTGGGCCGGTATATCCGTCAAAAAACCCAACTGGCCCAGATTGATGCCAATCAGAGGCACTGCATGATTGGCCAGCACGCGCGCTGCATTGAGCAACGTGCCATCTCCCCCGAGCACGATGACCAGATCCGCATGCTCGCCAATGGATTCCAGGCTAACCGTTCGTACCCCAGGAGTTTGCACCACATCGGCCGAACGCTGATCCAGCACCACCTGCAAATGGCGCTGCTGCAAAAAATCAATCAGGGCCAGTAAGGGCTGGCGCAAATTGCGACTGTCATATTTGCCCACCACGCCAATTCTTTGAAAGGATGCATCCATACTCGAATTAAACCACATTTCAGGTAGAATGAAGCGCATGTTGAACGATCGTGCACGTGCCCTTCTCAAAGCCCTGGTGGAACGCTACATCGAAGATGGTCAGCCGGTAGGTTCGCGCGCCCTATCCCGCCTGTCCGGCCTGGACCTATCTGCAGCCACCATCCGCAACGTCATGGCTGATCTGGAAGAAATGGGATTCATTGCCAGTCCGCACACCTCGGCTGGACGCGTGCCCACCCCTCAGGGATACCGTTTTTTCGTGGATTCCCTGCTCACGATCAAACCCCTGGAAGCGGACACCATCCACCATCTGTCGCATCAATTGCTGCCCTCGGATACGGCCCATCTGGTGGCCACCGCTTCCCAAACCCTGTCCGAATTGACCGCCTTTGCAGGGATTGTCCGTATCCCCAAGCGCTTGACGAGTGGTTTCCGGCATCTGGAATTTCTCAAGCTTTCAGAAAAACGCATCTTGCTGATTCTGGTCACGCTGGATGGCGACGTGCAAAACCGCGTCCTGTTTACCGAACAATCCTATAGCACCGCCCAACTCTCGCAGGCGGCACTGTACCTGAACGAGCATTACGCAGGCTGTGATTTTGAAGGAGTCCGCGAAAGCTTGCGCAATGAACTAAAGCACCTCAACGAAAACATTCAAACCTTGATGACTACCGCCCTTGAAATGGGGAGCGCCGCCCTGCGCGAGGGGCAAGACGACTATGTATTGAGTGGCGAAACCCGGTTGATCGCACATCAGGATGTTTCTGGCAATTTATCCCGACTGCGCCGCCTAATCGATGCCTTCGAACAAAAAACCGAACTCATCCAATTGCTGGACTTGAGCCAACGGGCCGATGGCGTGAAAATCTTCATTGGGGGAGAATCCAATCTGGTCACTCTGGATGAATTCAGCATGGTTACCGCACCTTACGAAGTCAATGGCCAGGTCGTGGGCACCTTGGGTGTGGTAGGCCCCACCCGGATGGCCTATGAGCGCATCATCCCCATTGTGGATATCACTGCCCGGCTCTTGTCCATGGCGCTTTCCCAATCTTGAACCGTCCTCTTTGTCAGGAACCTGCGTCATGCCCCGATATCTCCCGGAACCCCCCTTTGATCATTCCCAACCAGGCCTGACCGGAGTCCTGGTGGTCAATCTGGGAACGCCAGACGCTCCCGAAAAATCCGCCTTGCGCCGCTATCTCAAGCAATTTCTGAGCGATCCCCGGGTAGTCGAACTGCCGCGTGTGTTATGGTGGCTGATTCTCAATGGGTTCATTCTCAACACCCGCCCGGCGCGCTCGGCACAGAAATATGCTCTGATCTGGACCCCAAAAGGTTCGCCCTTGCGGGTCCACACCGAGGAGCAGGCGCAGGGACTGGCACAGGGTTTGCGCGCACAGATTCAAAGCCCCCTATGCGTCAAGTATGCCATGCGCTATGGTCAACCCAGTATTGCCACCGCAGTGGCCGAACTCAAAGCCCTGGGCTGTCACCGTATCCTGTTGCTGCCGTTATATCCACAGTACGCAGCCAGCACCACCGGGTCTTCATTGGATACCCTGTTCCAGGCGCTTGGACGTTACCGCAATGTGCCGGAAATTCGCGTGATTCGTCATTATCACGACCACCCGGCGTATATCCAGGCGCTCAAAACCCGAGTGGAAAAATTCTGGGACATGCATGGCCGCCCCGACAAGTTGGTGATGAGTTTTCATGGAGTGCCCCGTTATACCCTGGACAAGGGAGATCCCTATTTTTGCGAATGTCATAAAACAGGGCGCCTGCTGGCCGAGGCCCTGGGGTTGCAGGCCGAACAGTATGCCGTATCCTTTCAGTCCCTGTTTGGCCGCGCGGAATGGGTCAAGCCTTATACCGAACCTCTGGTGCGGCAACTGGCTCACGATGGCGTGCAAAATCTGCATGTCATTTGCCCGGGATTTCCTGCCGATTGCCTGGAAACCCTGGAAGAAATCGGCATGGAAGTAAAAGCGGCTTTCCTATCCAGTGGTGGGCGAGAATACCATTACATTCCCGCCCTCAACGATGAGCCCGCATGGCTGGAAGGGCTCACCCAAAGTGCCCTGGAGCATCTGCAGGGATGGTTCAAGCCTTCGTGGACCGCGGAATGCGCGCATCGCGAAGGAGCCCTGACGCAGCAACGGGCACAGGCCTTGGGCGCTCCTCAATAAACCCGTCCCTCGGCTCCACCATTCAGGAATGATCTGAACAGGCAGGCTTTCCAGGTTGTTCGCTTCAAAGGCCTGTAAGTGAAATTGCACGGCAACTCGATGCATCGCACAACAGATATCCCGCGCGCTCATTGCTCCAATCCTGTAACACCCACCGTTCGCAGGTATGGTCATCCAGTCGATACACATGGCGCGCAGGTCGATGCGTATGCCCCTGAATCAGGTGAGGATAATCCTGCTTACGCAGCAGATCCGTCACTGCATGGGGGGATACATCCATGATTTCCAAGGTTTTTGCCTGTTTGGCCTTGTGGCTGATGCGGGTAGCTTCGCGCGCCATGGCATACCGTACTTCCAAGGGCTGGGCCAGAACCTTGCGTTGCCAGCTGGCACTGCGCACCTGTTTACGCCAGGTTTGATATTCCACATCGTCGATACAGAGTTGATCCCCATGCGTCAGGAGAGTGCGCGTACCATTGAGGAGAATGATCGTGGGGTCTGGCAGTAACGTTGCCGAGCAATCCTTGATGAAATCGGGGCCTATCAGAAAATCGCGGTTGCCATGCATGATATACAAGGCCGTTCCACTTTTGGCGAGAGCGGCCAAGGCCTGTATGATTTGGGCGTGAAAGGGTGAAAAACGATCGTCGTCTCCCACCCAGGTTTCAAACAAATCCCCCAGAATATACAGGCTTTCAGCCTCGACACAGGGTCCCTCGAGAAAATCAAGAAAACGCTGCGTGACCAGCGGCACCTTTTCGGACAGGTGCAAATCGGCAATGAACAACGTGGACGACACGGGCGCTCACATCACGCTGGCGGTTTCAATCACGACATCTTCCCGAGGAACATCCGAATGTCCGGCGCGACTGGTGGTGGCCACTCCCTTGATCTTGTCCACCACATCCTGACCTTGCACCACTTTACCAAACACACAATACCCGTAACCGTGATAGGTCGCTTCAGTGAAGTTTAGAAAATCGTTATCTTTGACGTTGATAAAAAATTGTGCCGTGGCCGAATGCGGATCGGAAGTGCGTGCCATGGCAATGGTGTAGCGCTCATTGGTCAATCCGTTGGCAGCTTCATTATCCACGGGGTCGCGGGTTTCCTTCTGTTTCATTCCGGACGTCATGCCACCTCCCTGGATCATGAAGCCATCGATGACGCGATGAAAAACGGTGCCATCATAAAACCCTGAGCGCACATATTCCAGAAAGTTGGCCACAGTTTTAGGAGCCTTTTCCTCGTCCAGTTCCAGCACGATATCCCCGTAATTTGTTTTGAGTCGAACCATGTCATCTTCCTTCAGTCAAGTTTTTCGGATTTAGCTTTCAAGAGCTTGTTGCGGGGGTCCAGAATGAGCGCAGCCTTGGCTAAAGCCACGTACACATCTCCCAGGTTTTCCTGGGCAGTGGCGTAATTCGGCTGTACCATCAAGGCCATCGTCAGATTTTTGCGTGCTTCTTCCAGCTGTCCTTGGGCTGCATAGAGGACTGCCAGATTGTTATAGGGAGCAGCCATTTCAGGAAAACGATCCACCATTCCCCGTAAAACCTGCAGGGCTTCATCCGTATGCCCCAGATGAGTCAGCACCTGTGACTTGAGAAACCACATGTCCCCATCCTGGCTGTTCGCCGCCAAGTAGTCCTGCAGGGCTTGCAGAGCCTCTTGATTCTTGCCGCCATCTACCAGCTGGCGAATGGCCTTGGGGGTCAACAAGACGGGCTCTGGCGGTGGTTCAGGCACAGGGGTCACGGGAGGATCTTTTACGACCGTAGGAGTGACGGAAATGGCCGCAGGAGGGGATTGCGTTAAAACCGGTGTGGATACCACAGGTGCCGAGGTGCTGTCGCCAGACACCGGGGCGCTGTCGGCAGACACCGGGGCGCTGTCGGCAGGCAGCGCCGCACTAACGGCCGCTTCCCCAGCCAATCCACTGCTCACGCCGCATATCAAGAGCACGATGCAAACTACCGGCCGCAGGCTCATAACCCCCGCCACCTGCGGTTTTTTGCCATAGGCCCCAAGGCCACGCAACGCCAGAACGAGGCCAGATGAAAGGGGAAGGCAAAGCGCTCAAACATATCGTGTTATACTCTCCGAACAAACGCAACTGGCTAAACACTCTATTATATCAATACAATGCATTATTTTCCAGTTCGCTAGTCAGACTCCTGGCCTATGTTTGTAGAGCCACTTCCGGCAAAAAAACCATGAACTTGTCCGACTTCTGCCAAAATCTTTTTGCGCTTGCAAACACACTTCGCCCATCATGCTAAAAATTTTCAATACCTTGACTCGCCGCACTGAGGTTTTTCAACCCATTCAACCCGGACAAGTGCGTATGTATGTGTGCGGCATGACCGTTTACGACCGCTGTCACCTGGGGCATGCGCGCATGCTGGTGAATTTTGATCTGGTTTACCGCTGGCTACAGCACTCGGGATATCAAGTCACCTATGTGCGCAATATTACCGATATCGATGATAAAATCATCGCGCGCGCCGCCCTCAATCAAGAGCCCATTGGTGCATTGACGACGCGCATGATCAGCGCCATGCACCAGGATTTGGCTCAACTCAACGTCTTACCTCCCACCTTCGAACCACGGGCCACTGACCATGTTTCCGGCATGATCACCATGATCACCACCCTGATCGAGCGCCAATTGGCTTATGTGGGAGCCAATGGGGACGTGTATTACTCGGTTCATGATTTTCCTGCCTACGGCAAACTGTCGGGAAAAACCCTGGAAGACCTGCGTGCTGGCGAACGCATCTCGGTGGACCCCCACAAACGTGACCCGCTCGACTTTGTTTTGTGGAAAGCAGCCAAGGCCGACGAACCTTCCTGGCCTTCTCCCTGGGGGCCGGGCAGACCCGGATGGCATATCGAATGCTCGGTCATGAGCGAGCATTTTCTTGGAACCCATTTTGACATTCATGGCGGTGGCCACGATTTACAATTCCCCCACCATGAAAACGAAATCGCCCAAAGCCAAGGCGCTTCTGGCAAACCGATGGCGCAGGTGTGGATGCACAACGGCTTCATCAACATCGACAA
>DAIDKJ010000011.1 GCA_027450105.1 Ferrovum sp. | reverse complement strand
GGCTTGAGCTACCAGCGCATCACTGACGCGGGTACCAAAGCGCTCGGATTGAATCAGCAGGGAAACCAGGCCGTTGAGCGCATCGGATCCCACCCGCAGGGCCATCTGCTGCAAGGCGCGTGCCCGTCCGCTACCTGCCGTCAGTTCCAGGGTAACGGCTTTCAGTTCATGGGTGAGCAGCGGATGATGCCCCGCCAGTTCCTGCCCGATTTTGACCAGCGCTTGCTCCAGCGGATACCCTGCCTCCACACAAAGCACCATCAAATCGAGCAATTCAGGCAAAGAGCGTTCGATCTGGCGGCGTTTTTTGATTGCTCGTCTCTTTTCCAACTGACCCCAAAAAACCCGCCATAACCACCACCGTCCTCTCGATACGGGTCCCATCACTGTTCCACCCTGATCATGTGCCGCATCATCAAGACACCACTCAACCACAGGATCAGCGCTCCCGCCAAGGCCCAACGCCCCAGAGGGTCGGTCAGCAAAATCCCCATCAGACCCGGATGCATACTCTGCACCAAAGCGCCGCATGCCACCGGCAACAGACTCAGCACCCACGCGGACATGCGACCCTCGGCGGACAACACCCGAATCTGTTCGCGTAAGGCCGAGCGTTCCCGGATCACTCGTGCCAGCCGTTCAAACACACGCGTAATGTCTCCACCCGTTTCCCGATGCAGGCTACCGGCCACCGCCAGGGTTCTGATGTCGGCGCTGGGTAAACGCTGAGCCAGATGTTGAAGCGCAATCGACAAACCTCCCCCATAACTGATTTCCTCTGCCACCATACGGAATTCTAGCGCCAGGGGCTCCTGCAATTCCGCACTGGCCAGTTGCAGGGCACGACTCAAATCGTGCCCTGCACGCAACGCCCGGTTCAGATAATCCAGGGCATCGGGCAATTGTTCTTCCAGGCGTAGCAGATGTTTTTGTTGTTGCCAGCGGTGCCAAAGGCGGTGGACCGCCTGAAAGTACGGACTCCCATGGTCCTGTCGTATCCTGCGCGTTGGGGGCCCTGGTCTTGCCAAGGGGGCCGATTCCAAATCCGGAACATTGATCTGTTGGCGCAATACCTGCGTGGATTCAGATCGGGTATCCCGCCAATGCCTGACACCCGTCAGAAGAATCAGAAGCAGACAAAACAGGGAAATGGAAAACAGGATCAAGGCACCACTCATGACACGCTCTCCTGCGCAATCGCGGTATGCAGCTGGATTTTTTCCCGAAACAACGAGTCCCCAACCACCGGCTCAAAACAGCCTTCATACCGGGCTTGCGGGGTCCATCGCGTGACCCGGTAGCGCCACCGCACCAACGGTTTGAGATGTCCACGGGAATTTCCTTGCAACTCGGTAATGGACAGGATTTTTCGTTGCCCGTCGGGAAGCCGCCCGGTTTGAACGATGATCTGTAGGGCACTGGCAATCTGTGCGCGAAGATTGCGTTCGGACAACTGGCGATTGCCTTGTCCTGCCATCTGTTCCAACCGGACCAAAGCATCTTCGGGGGAATTTGCATGCAAGGTGGACATGGAGCCCTCGTGCCCGGTATTCATGGCCTGGAGCATATCCAGGGCCTCGGCTCCGCGTACCTCTCCCACGATCAAACGGTCCGGACGCATCCGCAAGGCATTGCGCACCAGTTGCCGAGTGGACACTTCACCCAGGCCCTCCACATTGGCGGGCCTGGTTTCCAGACGAATGACATGGGGTTGGGAAAGGCGTAACTCGGCTGTATCTTCGATGGTCACTAGGCGTTCCCCGGGATCCACAAAGGTGGACAGCACGTTGAGCAGAGTCGTTTTCCCGGTGCCCGTTCCACCAGACACCAGGATGTTCAACCGGGCTCGCACATAGTCCTGCAGTAAATCAGCCATGGCCTCATTCAAACCCTCTTGTGCCACCAATTGATTCAGCGTGTAGGGTTTGGGCCGAAAACGGCGGATCGACAGCACCGGGCCGTCCAGAGCAAGGGGTGGAATGATGGCATTGACCCGGGAGCCATCCGGCAGACGCGCATCCACCATCGGGCTGGATTCATCGATGCGCCGACCCACCCGGGAAACGATGCGTTCGATGGTGCGAATCAAATGCGCACTATCCGCAAAGCGCTGCCCTTCCAGGTTCAGGCGACCCTGTCGTTCCACATAGATCTGGTGCGGTCCGTTCACCAGGATATCGGATATGTCCGCATCCTTCAGCAAAGGTTCCAGCGGCCCCAAACCCAACATCTCATGCTGAATGTCTTCGATGAGTTGGTGTTGCTCTCGGGTGTTGAGGGGCTGACGGTGTTCCTGCAAAAAGTGTTCTACCCAATGCCGGACCTCCGAGCGCTGATGCTCGGGTGTGAGTCGTTGCAGGCGGCTCAGGTCATAACGCTCCAGCAAATGTTGATGAATATTGAAACGCAAAACGGACAAGGCATCCATGCTTGATCTCCCTTGCAAGTGCCGTTGCTCAACCCGGTAGGGTCATCGCCGTGGGTTGGACTTTTCCCACGACCGAAGCGCTCAAGGATTTCCGTACTCTCCACCATCCTCGCCAAAACCTTCCCCGATCCGGCTCTGCGCTCTTTTCTTCACCCATCAGAACCTGCCCCAAGTGGACAATGCTCTGGCTCAAACGATGCCCCGGAAATTGATGCGGCACAGGCACGCCTGTCATGGCCGAACCCCGGACCAGATCGGTATACTCGGGAATACGATGCACCAACGGACACCCCAGCGCCTGTTCCAAGGCCTGAACCAGAGCGATGGAACCTCTGCGAGGACAATTGAGTACGGGCACGATCCGCTCCCGGGATATTCCCTGGGAACGCAGGGAAATCAGCAATTGACGGGCATCACGCAGCATGGGAAGTGTTGGTCGCAGCACGGGGATCAGGTCATCGGCCCCTTGCAGCAAGAACTGACAAGCAGGCTCAGGTTGCCGTCCGCAATCGAGCACAATGAGATCGAAGCGTGCTCGGGCCAGTTCAAGAACGCGACATAATCCGCGTCGCAGATCGTCTCGAGACAGACAAACCAGGCCACAGCCACTCAAGACCGCGAGATGGGGATACGGATGCGCCAAAACAGATTCCAGCAAATGCCCGTCGATGCGTCCGGGGTTACGCACCAGATCACTCAAGGAACCCGTTGGGGTGGATTCACCCAGCATCACACCCAAATCCCCGTAGGGATACACGCAATCCACCAGCAACACCCGTCGCTGCCGGGATTGCGCCAACACATACCCTAGCTGGGCAGTCAAGAATGTCGTTCCAACCCCTCCCTTGCAACTGAACAGAGCCAGCGTCCGTGCCCCGGTGCCAATAGATGCGCCCCGGTGGGCCAGCATCTCCGTTGGAGCGCTTGCGGGAGGGGCCACCGTGGAACCACTGGACTGATCGGGATGGTTTGGTTGATACGGCAAATCAGGTCGATTGATCATCACATCCTCATGCTTGTGTTGCGCCCGCACTTTGCAGTGGAACGGTCACGGAAAAAACAGGGAGTTGCAGTGTCAGACCCCACAAAAAAACCCATAGGGACTGGTAATTCAACGGTTGACAGGGCAGCACCCCGTTTTGGCATAAGGACACTTGAACCGCACTAATGCAGGGATTCAGTCCTTGGATGCAGTTAGCAAGATTTTGCACCCCATCTGCCGGCAGGTTGGTTGTAGGCGTCAACGCTCCCCAGGACCCTGTCATGTATTGAATCTGCACGTTTTGGTTGGTCAGTTCGGCAATTCCCGGAAAGGCCACTGAGGTTTGAGTAGACCCCGCTTGCAGAACGGCATTTCTGGCAATTTCACTCGTAGCACCAAAAGGGAGTGTTGCCGCCAGACGGGCCGCCCGAGCGCTCACCTCCGCTGCCGAATTCCACACCCAGAATATCCGGCAAAGTTCCATGCAACCAAACAAGCCCACGCAGAGCAGAAGACTCACCAGGGCGAATTCCACGGAACTGGCACCCCCCTGAGGCAAAGGCTTGTCGCTACCCAGAGCACACCGTGCACCAGAAATTTCGGCAGTTATCATGGGCTGTTCTGCACTCTGTTTCCGGTGGGGTTGGGAACAATCGGTCTCAACAGCGCATAACCTGGATTCATGTTCCATACGGATAAACTCCTTCTCCCGTCAGCACCATCGAACTGCCATTTGTCAGCACGGTATAAAACGGCATCCACGCCCCTGGAGACGGCACAGACAGGGTGACTTGCGCTTGCACATAGGCCAGCGCCGCGTCGGCCGGCGCCGACCCTCCGGGAGTGCACCAACTGCCCGAACCCAGCGCGGCAAAAGTGCTGTCCAGACAGCTCAACTGAATCTGTACTGCTGCGTTGCCGGTAAGCCCCGCGTTATCCAGATCTTGTTGCATCTGCTGTTTCACGGCGCTCATCCCGGCGCCAAACGTGGCTGCCTGCGCCCGACTCAACCCCTGGGCTCCTTCGCGTGCAATGATTTGCAGACTTCCTTGAACCCAATACACATGTCCCATCTCCACCGCCAGCGTGCACAGCAACAACAGGATGGGCAGCAGCAATGCCAACTCCAGAGCCGCGACTCCACACTGCCTTCCTTTTTCGTGACAACGTTTATACCCTTGTGGACGCGAAGTTCTGCGGTCGTTCCAGCATCTCCCGAATCTCATATCCTTACTACTCGAGACCCGCGCGCTCTGATCGGTCGTGCAGCCTTGCCATCGTTTGCCCCTGTGCATGTCCGCGCCACCCTTCCTCACTGTAAATCGAATTACCGAAACAACAAGGGTGCTAACGGTGCGGCGTACCCCGCAACGGCATACCCAAAGGGAGACAAGGTGGTCCCCTGGGCGGAAAATCCCGGCAGAAATTGGGCAAACCAGGGCGTCAGCGAAGACTGGAATCCACTATCCACTTCCAGAAACTGCAGGCCTGCAGGATCGCTCACTCCACTACTGGCAGCACTTGCACCAGCACCCTGAAACGCGCAGGCGGGGCTCTCCAAAACCCAATGCAAGGCCGTCACCACTCCCGCCGACAGAGCGCTGGTGGCACTGTCGGGGTTAGCGCAGGGACCCACCCGATAGGTCACCGTATTCAGATTGCTATCGGCAAAAAGCACTCCACCCTGTTTTAGCCCGGCCAGGGTTTGTTGGGCGGCAAGCACGGCGTTATACGTACCGTTCAATGTGCCATCCAGCTGCCGTGCTCCTGCCAGGGCGGCAGAGTCGATGGCCCCTTGCCAGGCTTCCCGGGCCTGATACAAACGCGATAAATCCAGCACCATGGCCAAAAACCCCAATAGCACGGCCAGTAGTCCCACCACCACCAAGGTCACGCTGCCCTGTTCACGTTGGCCCTGTTCACGTTGGCTAGCCGCGGCGTGAAACGGGGACGTTGCAGGGTACAAATGTGCGTAACGACTCACGGGGTATGCTCCAGAGTCCCCTTGAGCAATTGTTCGCCAAAGGTTGGCGCCTGATAGCCATCGGTGGGGAGTGGCACTGCCGTGGTGCTGGGAGAAACCAGATGCGGGGTGACCACAAACACCAGCTCGGTGCGATCCGATTGAAAATCCGGACTTCTGAACAAAGCCCCCAGCAAGGGGATTTCTCCCAAAAACGGCATGGCGCTGATATTGGAGTTCACATTGTTGCGCATCAATCCGCCCATCAGGAAATGTTCTCCGTCATGCAATTCCACCGTGGTACTGGCACTGCGCGTGGTAAAGGTCGGCAAAATGGTGGGGGATAGTCCTGGACCGCTACTGATGTTGATGCCCTGTGCATTCACTTCAGAGACTTCGGGAGACACTGACATCCAGATCCGTCCCTCATCCATCACCTTGGGTAAAAAGCGCAGGGACACCCCGTATTCCTGTTCCGTCAACGTCACCATGGTGCCTCCCATCCCATTGGGCATGCTGGTGGGAATGAACACTTTTCCACCCGCCAGAAAGCGGGCTTCCTGACCGCTCAAGGCCATCAGAGTGGGTTCGGCCAATACCTTGATCAGGCCATCACTGCGTTGCCCATCCAGGGTGACCGACAGTGCCCGATTGAAGGCCACCGAAGCCGGCCCTTGAGAGAGCAGGTTGGAGAGCACCCCAAAGGACCATTGACCACCATTTTTTTGGTACTGGATAGCACTGCCCAGTTGTTCCAGCAGCAATCTGGACACCTCGGCCACCTTGACTTCCACCCGCACCTGTACCGGCTTTGCCAGGGTCAGCAGGTTGATGACATGGGGCATGCTCAAGGCCGGGGAAGTGGCCACGGCACCAGGCAACAGGAGACCTGACACAGTCTGGATAGAGGACGACCCGGAAGACGCTCCACCCATACCTGCCGGTAAAATCCCATTGAGATTTGCCGTCGCCTGGACTCCAGGATTTGGTGCGGATAAGGCAGCAACCGGGGTAGATGCATGCACCATCCCGCCAACCCCTGTGGATCCCACGGCACCCGCCAGGGGAATCCGGGTCAGAAATGCCTGAGCCAAGGCGACGGCCTGCTCGGCATGAATGGCCTCCTGTACCTGACCGGAAAGAACAATGGCTTCTCCACTGGAAGAAATCTCCAAAAGGGTTTCCTTGGGAAAAAGTCGCTTCAGGCGTTCTCTCAGCGGATCCAGATCGCGCTCCACATTCAGATTCCAGGTTTTGATGTCCCCCGAGGCCAACCACAGCACCAGATTGGTCACTCCGGCGCTCTGCCCCACCAGGTACAGGGTATGTTCATTGAGCAGCGTGACATCGGCAATCTGAGGCTGTCCCACCGACACGCGGATGATCCGCTCCGGTTCCGGCACCAGAGTGGATTTACCTTCCCACAGCTCGATACGGGCGGGATTGGTCTGTGGGTGCTGTAACACAGGCTGTGCCTGGAGCGTCCCAACTGCCCAGGGCATGAGCAGCCCACAGCATGTCAGGGTTTTCAGTCCGTGCAGAAGATTCATTGCCCAAGACTCCGTTGCAGTCCCCGAATGATTTCCGCACCAGATGCGCGTCGTGGCGCCATGGCTAGCGTTTCATCCCGAAACAGGGTGCTGCGCGTAGCCCCTTGAGTGATCACTCGCCGGGCGTCTACCTGGTTACGCAACACCAGGGACAAGGAGCCGATATTGCGCGCCAAATCCAGACGTTCTGCTTCTTCGGGGGTCACTTCCAGAGTCACGGCATTCACCACATGAGGTTTGGTCTCATCCGGATTGGCTTCCTGGGCAATGGCCAGTACCGGCACATGCTCCAGCACGATGCGCGACAAGGGGTGCGACCCTTCCTGACCGGGACTCCCCTCGCGTCCGCTATTGACCAGCACATCCACAAAATTCCCGGGCAAGGCAAACCCGGCCACACCCACTACCTCATTGACGCGCACGGTAATCGCCCGATGCCCGCTGGCGATGATGGCTGACAACCCGCCGTGACTACCTTCAGGCGCCAGAGCCCCCTCCAGGATGGGAGTTCCCTTGGGGATGGTGGTGCGCACATAGCGGCCTTCCAATCGTGCGGCATCCACCATGAACCCGGTAGGCAACAAAGCCCTGGGCCAATCCACCATGGAAACCACGGGCAGGCCCACGCGACTTCCGGGCAATAAGGTGGAGGCCGCCACGGCCACCGGCGTTGCCCGGGGACGCGCCGCCTGAAATACCCACCACAGAGATCCGCCGGTGGAGACCACCGAAACGAGCACGCTCAAAAGAATCCATTGGGTGCGGGTCAACTTCTTCATGTTCATGGCACTGCCCCCCCATCAGGTACCTAACCAGCCGACCCGATACTGGATGCGATGGTAGTAAATTTCGTTTCGAGGCTCGACCCCAGCACGGTTACCCCACCAATCACCACCAAACCGATCAATGCCGCAATCAGTCCATACTCGATAGCCGTAACCCCTTCCTCGTGCTTGCAAAAACGACGGATGACCCTGGAAATGGCTTGCATGATTCCTCCTTTGGCCTCTGGCCCTTCAATCGAAATGTGGAAGATTCAGCTTACCGGGAGAAGCAAACGGCCAATAGTCACAAACCAATGGGGTGGCATAGAGTTTTGCGCACCCTTCGACAGGAGGTTAATCCTGGCGAATCCTGTAGAATAGTGTGATCATGCTGTCCGTTACCCAACTTACCTGCCAGCGCGGAGAAAGGGTCCTGTTTCAGGACCTGCACTTTGAGCTGCCCGACGCCCATTGGCTCCAGATTGCCGGGGCCAATGGCGCTGGAAAAACCAGTCTGCTTCGCATCCTGGCTGGGTTGACCGAGCCCGTACAGGGAACAGTTTTGTGGAATGGTGTGGAAATTCGCACCGAGCGTTCGCTCTGGCATCGGGATCTGCTGTATGTGGGGCACCAGGGAGCCCTCAAGGAAGAATTGAACCCGGAAGAAAACCTGTTTTTCAGTCTGGGCCTGGAAGGCTTTGGAGCTTCCCCTACAGCCGTTCGCGCAGCCCTGCAACAATTTGGCTTGCAGGGACGAGAGCATCTTCCCGTGCGCTATCTCTCCGCCGGACAACGGCGCCGGGTATTGCTGAGCCGACTTTTGCTACGTCCGGGGCGCTTGTGGATTCTCGACGAGCCCTTCACCGCTCTGGACGTTCACGCCAGCCAACTCATGACGCAACAGATCCAGCATCATCTGCACCAGGGTGGCAGCGCCATTCTCACCAGCCACCAACCCATCCCCCTCTCCGGCGGGAGCTGTCTGACCCTATGACGTTCCCGCACGCTTCCCCCTTCATTCTTGCCATTCGCCGTGACCTCTTATTGGCCGCGCGGCATAAAACCGAGATCGTCACCGCCCTGTTTTTCTTTGTGATCGTCGTCAATCTGCTCCCTCTGGGGATTGGCCCGGATACGGACCTGCTGCGTAAAATTGCCCCCGGCGCCCTGTGGATAGGCGCCTTGCTGGCCACCCTGCTGGGACTGCAGCGCCTGTTTGCACCCGATCACGCCGATGGCACGCTGGAGCAGATGGCCCTTTCACCGCAGTCTTTCACCCTGCTCGTGGCTGGTAAAATCGTGGCCCATTGGCTGGTTTCCGGGCTGCCCGTGGTATTGATTGCACCCATTCTGGGGGTTCAATTCGATCTTCCCGGGCGTAGCCTGGGCTTGTTGATGCTTTCGCTGCTTCTGGGAACCCCTATCCTGTCCCTGATCGGCGCAGTTGGAGCTGCATTGACCTTGGGGGTCCGCGGTGGTGGGGCCCTGTTGTCCTTATTGATTCTTCCCTTGTATATTCCTGCGCTCATCTTTGGCGCGGGGGCGGTAGAAGCCGATCTGGCCGGATTGGGGGCAGAAGGTCATTTTTCGCTATTGGGTGCTGTGTTGCTGGTTTCACTTTTTTTTGCGCCTTGGGCCACCACCGCGGCCCTGCGCGTTGCACTGGAGTAAAGGCATGAGTCGTTCCCTCGTCAACTGGTTTAAATATGCCTCGCCCGCCAGCTTTTATCCTCTGGCCGGGCGCATGATTCCCTATTTTGCTGCCGCTGCCGCCGTGCTGGGTCTTGCGGGTCTGTGGATTGGCTTACTGGTGGCGCCCACCGACGCTCAGCAGGGTGAAGGCTACCGCATCATTTTTGTGCATGTCCCGGCCAGCTGGATGTCCATGTTCGTCTATTGCGTCATGGCGTTCTGGTCTGCTTTGGGACTGGCCTTCAAAACCCGGTTATCGGGCATGATGACGGCCGCACTGGCTCCCACGGGAGCCCTGTTCGCTTTCCTCTCGCTATGGACCGGGGCCCTTTGGGGAAAACCCATGTGGGGCGCCTGGTGGGTTTGGGATGCTCGCCTCACTTCCCAATTGATTCTGTTTTTCCTGTATCTCGGTTTCATCGCCCTGCAATCCTCCATCGATGACCCCCGTCGGGCCGACAAGGCCGGAGCACTGCTGGCTCTGGTGGGTGTCATCAACGTGCCCATCATCTACTTTTCGGTGCAGTGGTGGAACACCTTGCATCAGGGGGCTTCTGTATCCATGACCAAAGCACCCAGCATGGCGCATACCATGCTGGCAGGCATGTTGCTCATGGCGCTGGCCTTTTGGGCCTACACCATTGCCGTGGCGCTCGCGCGCGTGCGCTGCATCATGCTGGAACGGGAATTGAGCAGTGAATGGGTCAAGCGCAATGCAACCGAATGATCCCCTTTGCGGTCTGACCAAACACACCTTTATCAATCTTCAATCGATCACAAACGGATAAAACGATGCAGTGGAACAGTTTCAGTGATTTCGTGCAAATGGGCGGCTACGCATTTTACGTGTGGGGCAGCTTTGGAGCCTGCGCCTTGGGTATGCTGCTGGAACTCTGGCTGCTAAAACGCCGTCGGCAGACCATTCTCACCCGTTTGTCTGGACAGGAGCACCTGCAATGAAATCCCGCCACAAGCGTTTGCTACTGATTGTGGGCGGGGTGGCCGTGCTTGGGGTTGCGGCCGTGCTGGTCCTGAACGCGTTTCGCAGTAACCTCGTGTTTTTTTATACGCCCACCCAAATTGCCAAGGGCGAAGCCCCCAAAAACAAGGCCTTTCGAATCGGGGGTCTGGTCAAGGCAGGATCCCTGACCCGGGATGGCCTCACGGCTCATTTCATTGTTACCGACACCTCCCGCGAAACAGCGGTAAGCTATACTGGGATTCTGCCAGATCTCTTCAAAGAAGGGCGCGGGGTGGTGGCTCAGGGTAAATTGCAAGCGGAAGGGCAATTCGTTGCCACCGAAGTTCTGGCCAAACACGACGAAAACTACATGCCGCCCGAGGCCAAAGACGCCGTGGATCAGGCCCAAAAAGCCGCCCGCACCCTGAAACCGTAGGTCCTTTCCAGCCGAGGGTCGAACTTGGTGAATGTGGCTCTGACCCCGCTCAGGATCGAACTTGGTGAAGGAGGCTCTGGTCCCGCTCAGGGCTGAACCTGGTCGATGACGAGCCGAACTCCTCGGGCACCCGGTTTGACCACAGCACTCATGCCGGTGAGGTCGCCGGAAGTAGGCGTTGCGCTGCCCGACTTGGAAATCCTGGCCTCCACACGAACCGTCCGCACTGAAGATAAATTGAACTGGCGACTCATGGCCATCTCGTCGGTCAGCTCAAAGTCCAGAGGGAGTTGCCCTGCGGTGGTTTTCAAAACCGCCAAAGGCATTCGGGGGCCATCGGGAACCCGCGCAAACAAGTAAACCGTGTCGGTGGAAGACACTTTGGCGCGCAAGGCAGGATCCAGCGTCACCCGGCCCGATACCGCGCTGGCACCCGTATTTCCGGCCGCAGACGGCGCCGGGCTGCTGGCGTTTGGAGCAACACCCGGATTATCCTGAGCCCCGGCTCCCGCTGGAGGAGATTTCACCGGACCTGCGGGCTCCTGAAATTGCTCCGGTCGCAATGGGGGCAGCTTTAGCTTGGCTCGGGCCACGTTCAGGTTTTCCAGGACAAAGTTGGCATCCTGAGATCCCGGCTCCAGTAGCGGCATGAGTTTTTCCCAAATCGTCGCAGCTTTGCGGAAATCCCTGCCGGCAAAGGCAAAACCACCGGCCATGAACAATCCTTTGGGGTTTCCCGGCTCCAGTTTAAGCGCCTCATCCACCAGATCACGCGCACGCAACAGTGCCGCCTGATCCTGCCCGTCCGAGGCCAGCGCTTCGGCATAATCCACCATCAACTGGGGGTTGGTATGCAGTTGATCCTTGAGGTGCTCAAAGGCTTTACGCGCATCCAGCGGACGGTCCATGTTCATGTAGGAGCGCGCCAGCATGGCCCAGCCTTCCGGATCATTGGGCTCTTTGGCCAGTTTGGCCTCCAGTTTGGCGACCATTTCCTTGATCTGCTGCTCACTCACTTGCTGGAGCGGAGTCTGGGCCTGGGGATTGAACACTGCCGGGTTACCGCGCCAAGCGTAGATTCCGCCCGCAGCCAGAGGAATCAGGATCAGCAACACCACGGCCACGATCCGTCCATGCGTGTAGTCCGTAACCTCGGGATTGACGGTGGCCTCTTCCAGGAGGCGATGCTGCACTTCATCCCGGGCCTGGGCAAAATCGGCGTCCGCCAGACTGCCTTCACGGTGTTCTGCTTCCAGTTCGGCCAACTGATCGCGGTACACAGCGGCATTGAGGGACTTTCGATTGTCGTTGATGACCCGGCGGTGACGCAACAGAAAAAAGAACAGGACAGCCAGCACCAGCAGCGTCAGGGCGCTGGCGGCAAGGAGAAATGAGGTCATGGTTGGTCGCGCAGTAGCGCCTCGGCGTGTTGTTTTTGCTCGGCAGACAGGGGCTCAGTAGCAGGCGTTCGGGCACGGTGACGCAGCACCCCCGCCAGGACGGCAAGGCCCAGGGCCAGTAGCAGAAAAGGCCCAAACCACAGCAGCCAGGTGGTGGGTTTGACTGGTGGGCGATAGCGTACGAAATCGCCGTAGCGGGTCACCATGAAGTCCATGACCTCCTGATTGCTTTTTCCCTGGCGGATCTGCTCCCGGATCTCCTGGCGCAAATCCTCCGCCAAATCCGCGTGCGATCCTGCCAAGGATTCGTTCTGGCACACCAGACAACGCATTTCTTCTGCGATCTTGATCATGCGTTGCTCCACCACCGGATCCTCAGCCAGGGGCTTGGCTTCGCCTGCCAGGGTGGCCCAGGAAAGTCCCAGACCCAACAGCACCATCAGTACCCGGATCAGGTTTTTCATTTCTGCAACTCCCGTAACAAGGGCAGGATGACCTGTTGCAAAGACTCGGGGGTAATGGGTCCGATTTGCTTATAGCGAATGATGCCTGCCTTGTCGATGATGTAGGTTTCGGGTACGCCATAAACTCCGTAATCGATACCGACCCGCCCGTCCGCATCCACTGCAGTCAGGGTATAGGGATTGCCGTAATTGTCCAGCCAATGCTGGGCATCGGCAGCCTGATCCTTGTAGTCCAGTCCCACCAGCGGAATGTGCTGTTCGCGGGAAAACTTCAGCAGGACTGGATGCTCTTCACGGCAAGACACGCACCAGGAGGCCCAGACGTTGAGCAACCAAACCTGGCCATGATAGGTGGCCGGCGAAAAAGATTTTCCCTGCGCCTCTAACTGCGGCAAAAGAAAATTGGGGGCTGGTCGATCGATGAGCGGAGAAGGCACCAGATGCGGATCCCGTTGCAACCCCACAGCAAAGAAAGCCACCAATCCCACAAACACCGCCAAGGGCAGGATGAACCAGAGGTTGAATCGTTTGCTCACGCCGATTGCCCCCCCGAGGATGGATTCAGGGTCACCGCTGGCGCAGCGGCCCGTGCTCCCGTGGGCGCGCTGTCCAGGGATGCCTGTCCCTTGCTCGAACGAACTCGATAGCGCCGATCCGATGCAGCCAGAACACCTCCCAGCGCCATGAGAACACAGCCGGCCCAGATCCAGTTGACGAACGGTTTGTAATAGATCCGTACGCTCCAGGCTCCCTGTCCCAAGGGCTCTCCCAAAGAGACATATAGATCGCGCCCCACGGTGGAATGGATGGCGGCTTCCGTCATGGGCATGGGCGAGGAAAAGTAATTGCGCTTTTCCGGTTCCAGCAGCCCCAGAATCTGTCCATTTTCGCTATAGGTCACCGTTCCTCGCTGGGCGGTATAATTGGGCCCAGGGACCTGTTCCACCCCCTTGAACTGAAAAGTGGTCCCGGCCAGCGTCAGGGTATCGCCCGCAGCCATGCGCACATCTCTTTCCAGTTCATAGCCCTTGATCAGAGTAACCCCCACCACAAACACGGCAAGCCCCAGATGGGCAGTTTGCATCCCCCAAAACCAGAGGGGGATCTTGCCTGCCTTACGCCAGGCCCAGACCTGACGCACAACGGCAGCAGCCAGCCACACGGCTATGGCAATTCCCAGTCCAGCCAGGGGGGTGAATCCTCCCATCCAGATTGGAACCAGGGCACCCGCCAGCAGGGCCAAAACCAGTTCGATGCGCAAAGAGCGCAGCAACGCCCCCAGAGAAGCCTTTTTCCAATGGGCCAGGGTACCCAATGGCAGGATCAGGAGCAGAGGAATCATGAGCGGAACGAATACGGTGTTGAAGTAGGGGGGGCCAACGGATAGCTTTCCCAGATTGAGGGCATCGATCAACATGGGGTAGATCGTTCCCAGCAGTACAGAAGCTCCGGCCACCACCAGCAGCACATTATTCAGCAAGAGAAAGGATTCCCTTGAAACCAGTTTGAATTGCCCCCCATCGCCCACCGAAGGAGCACGCCATGCAAACAGGGTTAGAGAACCACCAATCACCAAGGCCAGAAAAGCCAGGACAAAGATACCGCGTTTGGGGTCAGAGGCAAAAGCATGCACCGACGTCAGCACGCCAGAACGAACGATGAAGGTTCCCAAAAGGGAAAGCGAGAAAGCCGCAATGGCCAGCAAGACGGTCCAACGCTTGAATGCACCGCGCTTTTCGGTCACCACCAGTGAATGAACCAAGGCCGTACCCACCAACCAGGGCATGAAGGAGGCATTTTCCACGGGATCCCAAAACCACCACCCGCCCCAACCCAGCTCGTAATAGGCCCAGCGGGAGCCAAAACAGATGCCCAGCGTCAAGAACACCCAGGCCGCCAGCGTCCAGGGGCGGGACCAGCGCGCCCAAGTGGCATCCAGTCGTCCCGAAATCAGCGCCGAAATGGCAAAGGCGAAAGCCACCGAAAACCCCACATACCCCATGTACAGCACAGGCGGGTGGTAAACCAACCCGGGATCCTGCAGGAGCGGATTCAAATCCCGCCCTTCGGGTGCTGCCGGAATGAGTCGATCGAAGGGATTGGACGTGAGCAAAATGAACAGGATGAAGCCCAGGATCACCAAAGCCAGCACCCCCAACACCCGTGCCACCACAGGATCTGGCAAGCGCCGGGAAAACAGGGCGACAGCAGCCGTCCAGGCAGTCAGGAGCAGCACCCAGAGCAACAGCGACCCCTCGTGCCCTCCCCAGACGGCGGAGAACTGGTATTGCACGGGCAATTTGGAATTGGAGTGTTCGCTGACATACAGCACCGAAAAATCGTTGTGCAGAAACGCCCAGGCCAGCGCACCAAAAGATACCACCATGGATAAAAAGAGCAAGACCGCCGTGGGGCGGGCCAATCCAATCCAGATGGCCACGCCGCGTTGGGCTCCGGCCAGCGCCACAAAAGAGAGGACGACAGATAAGACCAGCGCCAGAATCAGCGCAAAGTGGCCAAGTTCAGGAATCATTCACACCCCTTCAAGCACATAATTTTTTAAAAGTCCGTCAGTGTACATCAGGCAAGAATATAATGTTTTGTGTTGCTGTTTACATCTATCCGAAGGAGGCTTTTCATGTTCAAACACATTCTCATCGCCACCGATGGCTCCGAATTATCTCAAAAAGCAGTGACCGGCGGCATCGAAATGGCCAAAGCCCTGGGCGCCAAAGTCACGGCCTATAGCTGCGTGGTGGAATATCTGCCCATGAGCGAATTTGCAGTGGAAACCCCGCAAAATGTCATGGAACAACTGGAAAAAGAGGCCGAACGACACTTGGCAGCCTTCGCCCAGGAAGCCCGGTCAGCCAACATTCCTTTCGAAACCGTAAAAAGCGTCGAGTTTTCTCCGTACAACGGCATCATCAACATGGCCCGGGAGCGCGGCTGCGACTTGATCATGATGGCCTCCCACGGCCGCCGGGGATTGGCCGGATTTTTGCTGGGTAGTGAAACCCAGAAAGTATTGACGCACTCAGAAATCCCGGTGTTGGTCTATCGCTAAAAGAGTCGCCCATCGGTCCGGATTGTTGCGCTCAAACCACCCCCCGAGGGTGATCACGGAAACCCGGTTTTCCGCAGTCCAGGAAAGATCAGCACGACCAGACTCACTGGCTGATCTGGCCTGGTGGAACCGCCGGCACTGCGCGCCAGGGCTCGGGGCATTGGGGAACGTAGGGATAATAGCCCTTGGCCGAATCGCAGTAAAACCAGTTCTGCACGGGCGCCGGGGCCGATTGGGTGCTTCCCAGATAGGTTGTACCCTGGGGTGAAACCGGTTCCGACGGTGCAGAAACCACCACCGTATTGGGGTAGGCAGCCACTGGGACCCCATAACCCACCCCCCAGGGATAGGGGTTGTACACATAGGGCTCTGACAAAGCCCAGGCCCCATAACCCAACCCCAGGCCCAGTCCTAGCCCCCAGCCCCAATCGTTCCAGCCCCAACCGCCACCGTACCAGGGGCGCCCTCCCCAGTAACCGCCACCCCAACCACCGCCTCGGTAGCCGC
>DAIDKJ010000010.1 GCA_027450105.1 Ferrovum sp. | reverse complement strand
ACCTGGCGCTGTTGGGGAGAGCGGTTGATCCGTCTTTCGTGGCTGTACAAGGTTTCACCACCCAGAATGATTTCTCCGGAGTCGGGCGTAACCAGGCCCGACAACATGCGAAAGGTCATGGATTTGCCTGCCCCTGAAGGGCCAAACAAGACCACGATCTCACTATGGCAGTGCCAGGACAGATCCAGCAGAAACCCTCCTGGCAGGGCCTTGAGCAGGGAAAGAGACAAGACAGGTGGGGAGGTCATGGCCCTCTCCTGGTGCTCAGTACAGCTTCCATCGCCGCCCGGCCCAACGGTTGGAAAGAATCATCACCACCACCGAAACCAGGGTCAGTAGCAAAGCCATCTGTTGTGCCAGATCGTCGTTTCCCGTTTGAAAGGCCGAATAGATGGACAGGGGCAAAGTACTGGTGCGCCCGGGGATATTTCCCGCCAACATGAGCGTGGCGCCAAACTCTCCCAGGGCTCGGGCAAAGGACAACAAGACCGCCGCCAGAATTCCCCGCCAAGCCAGGGGAAAGATGATTCGCCAGGTGGTTTCCCATTCGGACTTTCCCAGGGTGGCGCTGATCTGCAGCAGATCCTGGTCCACGGCTTCGAGCGCTGCGCGCGACACACGCACCATGAGGGGCAAGGCCACCACGAAAGAGGCTACCGCCGCCCCCTGCCAGGTAAACACCACACTCCAGCCGGTCCAGCGATAAAGGGGCGCACCAATCCAGCCCTTTCTGCCCAGGAGCAGCACCAGATAGTACCCCACCACGGTGGGGGGTAACACCAGAGGGATGGAAATCAGGGCATCCAGGAGGTTCTTGCCCGGAAATTGACGCAGGGCCAGCACCCAGGCCAGTGCCAACCCCACTACCAACAGCAGTGCGGTGGCGCTGAGCGACACCAGCAGGGACAGACGCAAGGCGTCGACTACGGAATCCATGACACAGTCACCTGCTCTAGAAAACCGATACGACCAGGTACAAGAAGTTCAAGGCAACCTCCGGCCAGAAATCATTTGGGCAAACAGGAAAAACCATAGTGGTGAAAGAGATGGCAACTGTCTGGTTGGCCCAGCATGTGTAAAAACGCTGCTGCCAGTTCTGGGTGCGCCGCACCCGCAATCTGTGCGGCAGGGTAAACGATGGGTACGTGTGATCCTTGCGGGGCCCGGGCCAGGATTTTTACCTGTTGGGGAAGCAAGGCCGCATCGGTGGCAAACACCAGGCCGGCGTCTACTTCGCCGCGTGCCACGTATTCCAGAACCTGGCGCACGTCCTGACCGTAAATGAGCCTGGGCTGCAGTGTCGTCCATAATTTCAGTGCCGTCAGGGTTTGTTGTGCATACTCTCCTGCGGGAACGAAGCCCGGATCCCCCAGGGCGATGCGGGATGCGCGCGGCAGATCGGAAAAACCGGCAAGCCCCGGGGGAGCGTTGGCCGGGGCAATCAGCACCAGCTCATTGGAGAGCAGATCCACGCGCGTTCCTGGCACAATCAATTGCCTTTGTTGCAACCGATCCATCTGCGCACGGGCGGCACTGACAAAAAGATCCACGGGTGCGCCTGCTTCGATTTGCCGGGAAAGCGCGCCCGAAGCCCCAAAGTTGAAATGTACCGTCGTCCCTGCATGGGCAGCCTCAAAACGTGGCTTGATGGCACTGAGGGCGTCCGCCAGGCTGGCCGCGGCAGAAACCAGTAATTCCTGGGAATGCGCCAATCCCTGCACACCCCACAGCCATACCAACACCACCAGACTCCGGCCCCACCCCACCTTGTGTTTCATGAATTACCCCCCGCTGTCAAAGATGTCATGGGTGCGCAAGCAGATCCTGCAGTGCCGCTTGCAGGGTGTCATGGCGAAAACCAAACCCCTCTGCCAGCAAGCGCTGGGGAACCACGCGCTGCCCCTCGGTCAACAAGGCCGCACGCTCGCCCAAACCCAGACGCAACAACCCGGCGGGAATAGCAAAGCGGCAGGTGCGATGCAGTTGCGCACATAACCGGTCCATAAACTCCCGATTGGTCACCGGAACCGGCGCAGTCATATTATAAGGGCCCGCCACAGGGGCGCGCTTCAGCATCCACAACAGTGCCTGGATATAGTCCTCCAGATGAATCCAGCTCATCCATTGCTGACCGTTTCCCACGACAGCCCCCAAGCCCAAACGGGCCGGCAAGGCCATCCGCTGCAAGAGCCCCCCACGAGCACTGAGGACTAAACCAGTCCGCAGCAGGGTCACGGGAACCGACCAGGACTGCGCCTGGAGTGCCGCTTGCTCCCAGGACACGCAAAGCCGTGCAGCAAAGCCGGTGCCGGGCGCATGGGATTCATCCACGGGCGCAATCCCGTCCGGATAGTAACCCACCGCAGAGCCGCTCAGAAAATACCGCGGTTTGACAGAGCACAGGGCCATTTGCTGCACCAGTTGCTGCGTCAAATCCACCCGACTGGCCAGAAGCACCCGCTTTTGTCGTTCACTCCAGGCATGATCAAAGATGGGCTCACCGGCCAGATTGATGACGGCATCATATTCCTGCTCTTCGGTCCATTGTACCAGCGAGGTCATCAAGGAGATGTTCTGGCCCAGGATGGCTTGCGCCCGGCGCTGGTTTCGAGTCAATACGGTGACCTGATGACCCTGGGCGCAAAGGGCGCGACACAGCGCCCTGCCAATGAGTCCGGTCCCTCCAGTAAGTAGCAATTTCATGGGTTACAAACCTGCCAGGGCTAAATATTTGAGTTCCAGATACTCTTCCAACCCGTGACGGGAGCCCTCCCGTCCCATCCCGGAATACTTGACGCCTCCAAAAGGAGCCACTTCATTGGATATCAGGCCCGTGTTGACACCGACCATGCCATATTCCAGCGCGCCCGACACGCGCCAGACCCGGCCATGATCCCGGGTGTAGAAATAGGCCGCCAACCCATACTCGGTATCATTGGCCATGTGCAGGGCTTCTTCTTCCGTGTTGAAACGAAACAGCGGAGAAACCGGGCCGAAGATTTCTTCGCGCGCCAGGCGCATCTGCGGCGTCACATCGGCCAGGATGGTGGGTTCAAACCAGGTACCGCCCAAGGAGTGACGCCGGCCTCCCAAGAGCACCCGTGCCCCTTTTTGGCAGGCGTCCTCGATCATCAGCTCCACTTTGGTCACAGCCGCCTCATCGATCAAGGGCCCCTGGGCAACCCCCTCGTCCACCCCGTTCCCCACCTTCAAGGCCCCCACAGCCTGTGCCAGCGCTGCGGCAAACCGCTCGTAAATACCCGCCTGCACCAACAAGCGATTGCTGCACACGCAGGTTTGTCCTGCATTACGATATTTCGAGGCCACGGCACCAGCCACCGCCGCCTCCAGATCGGCGTCATCAAACACGATGAAGGGCGCATTCCCACCCAGCTCCAAAGACAGCCGTTTAAGAGTTCCCGCACATTGGCGCATGAGCAACTGGCCGACTTCGGTGGAGCCGGTAAAACTGAGTTTACGCACCACGGGACTTTGGGTCAGAACCGCTCCAATGGTGGGTGCGTCACCCGTCACTACATTGAACACCCCTGGCGGAACCCCGGCGCGTTGCGCCAGTTCTGCCAGTGCCAGAGCAGACAAGGGCGTTTGTTCGGCCGGTTTAAGCACGATGGTACAGCCCGCAGCCAGGGCCGGCGCCACCTTGCGCGTAATCATGGCAGCGGGGAAGTTCCAGGGGGTGATGGCCGCACAGACCCCCACGGGTTCTCTGGTCACGAGCAGTTGGCGATCCTGGTGCGTTGTGGGAATGATCTCGCCATAAGCCCGCTTGCCCTCCTCGGCAAACCATTCCAGAAACGAGGCCGCATACCCGATTTCGCCGCGCGCTTCGGCCAAGGGTTTTCCCTGCTCTGCGGTCATCAAACGTGCCAGATCGTCCTGATGCTGCAGCATCAGCTCAAACCAGGTGCGCAAAATTTTTGCACGCTGTGCTGCCGTGGTCCGCTTCCAGGAAGAAAAGGCCCTCTGCGCCTGAGTAATAGCCCACTCGGTTTCCCGTGCTCCGCACAAGGGCACGCAGGCCAGATGCTCGCCTGTAGCCGGATTGTGAATGGGAAAGGTCGCTCCCCCATCGGCGCCAATCCAGTCACCACTCACCAAACACGCTTGACGCAACAGCCCTTCGTCCTTCAGTACCAGCATGATGTCCTCATTCAGTTCAGTTCAGTTCAGTTCAGTTCAGTAAAAAATCAACCGCAATCCAGGCATCATTCCACCGGATCCGGCTTATCCTGCGCGGCCAGCGCCGCCACTGCGGCCGGATATTTTTGGGCCGCCGAGCGCTGCAACCAATACCGACTGGCCGCATCGTCCTGCACTTGGCCTTTTCCGGTTTTATACATCACGGCCAGGGCATACTGGGCCTCGGCATCGCCCTGACGCGCCGACTCCATGAAGAGCGTCGCCGCTTGGTCCAGGTTGCGTTCCACCCCCTCTCCCGCCTCATACAACCAGGCCAGACGGGTTCTGGCGCGCATGTTTCCAGTCTGCGCCAGGGTCTTGTAGAGTGCGGCGGCCTGCGGGTACTGGCCACTGCTGGCCAGGTTTTCGGCCCGCTCGAAGTCACTGACCGGTTGCCCGGGTTGGCCCAGGGCAGCCAGTCTGGCCACGGCATCGGCATCGCCACCCTGAGCCGCCAATCCCAGGTAATGCCGGGCCCGTTCCTGATTTTCGGGAAAGGCCGAAGGGGTACTGTAGAGCACTCCCAGGCGATATTGGGCCTTGAACCCTCCTGCATCTGCCGAGGCGATGTACAAGGCTTCGGCTTTTTGCAGGTCCTTGGGCTGACCCAAACCATCTTCGGCCAAAATGCCCAGATTGAACAAGGCTTCGGGGTCTCCCACGCCAGCTAATGTCTCCCAGATGAAACGGGCCGAATCATAATGGGCCATCTTGAATTCGGCATAACCCTTGTAATTTCCAATGGTGGGGTTATGCAGGATTTCCTCCTTGCTCAATGGTGCAGCATCATCCGAAAAAGCCGCTGTACAGTAAAACAGCAGCAGGAGTAACAGACATCGAACGCGGTAGTACATGTGAGTTCCTCGTGTTAAGCGGCAAAGGGTTCGTTCAAGGCTTGGGCGGCCCCCAGAATTCCGGGCCAAGGCGCCCGAATGAGCCAGGTGGGGATGGCAGCAAGATACGGGCCGTAGCGTCCTTTGCTTTCAAAGCGGGTCCGAAAGGGAGAACGTAGAAAATAATCGCCCCATTGGGGCAAAATTCCGCCACCCAGATAAACCCCACCCCGTGCACCCAACGTCAGGGCCAAGTCGGCTGCCACGGTCCCCAGGAAGGCACAGAAAACATCCAGGGTCTCGCGGCATTGAGCGTCCTGCCCCAGGCAACCCCGGCGACCGATTTCGGCCGCGGTCAGCCCTTCATGGTGCATACCCGAGGCTTCACCCACCAGCGCATGGAGTAACTCAAGTCCGGGCCCGGAGAGCAGACGCTCGGCAGAAACGTGGGGCCAGTGTGTCCGGGCACGCGCAAGAATCTCTGCTTCGCGCGCGCTGGCCGCAGCCAGCGTCACATGCCCCCCCTCTCCTTCGATGGCCACATAACCCGTCGCAGCGGGTAATAATCCCGAAACCCCCAGACCGGTGCCCGGGCCCAGCAACGCCAGGGCTTTGCCCGCCACCGCACAACCCGTCCCGATGGGGGTACAGTCCTGCGGACCCAGAAGGGGCAAGGCCAGGGCCAGCGCCGTAAAATCATTGATGAGTTTAAGGCGCGTCAACCCCAGATCCTGCTGCAAGGCACGGGCAGAAAATCGCCAGGGATGATTGGTCAAGGCCACTTCGTCGCCCGTGATGGGGGTTGCCAGGCCCAGCGCTGCCCAGCGCGGAGGCGGTGCGTGTTGGCTGCGCAGAAAATGCTGGATGGCTTCGAGAGGTCCCGGAAAATCCTTGCTCTCCAAGCTCACCGGTTGGGTGAGCGGACCCTGAAAGTGCCACTGCATGGCAAAACGCGCGTGCGTCCCGCCAATATCCCCCAGCAGGCGCGGAAAAGTATCGTCTGAAATGTTGGTCATCGCGGTCCTCCTCGAGCGCAGGGTATTCACTGTATCATGCGGCTGCGGATGGCGCGGTGCGCTTCGTGTCCGCGGCAAATGCCCCCTTCATGCCGGCGTGGCACGCCGTGCGTACATGCGACACTCGGCGGCAAGGGCCAGGAGCGTGGCCTCCTGTTCACGGCTTTTATCAAACAGCAAGGTGATATGCTGAGCCGTCACATATTGGGATTTGAGCCGAATCAAGCGGATGCGGGGCGTGAACCCCGCCACCCGCCCGGGAAGCAGCGTGCAGCCCATCCCACCACTGACCAGATTGATGAGCGAAAAAATATCGCCCACCTGCATGCCTATTTTGGGTTTGAAGGCGGCCTGCTCGAAGGCGCGCTGAAAACTGCGGGCCGTGATAAAGCCCTCGCCAAGTGCCACGAAATTCTCCTCCCGCAGCTCTTTCAAGTCGATGAGGGTTTGCTGGGCATAGGGCGAATCGGCTGGAACCGCCAGGTACACTTCGTCCCTGAACAGAGGCACGGCTACCAGATGACGCGGCACTGTGGTGGGCGTATCCAGTCCGATCACGATGGCATCCAGACGTCTTTCCTCGAGCTGGCGCAACAAATCCTGATTGGAACCCAGGGTCAAATCCACGTCCAGCCCCACCTTGCGCAATTTGATTCCCACGATGAGACGCGGGATACATTGCAAGGTGAGGGAGTACAGGGCCCCGAGTCTCAACCGCGAAGCATGCACGCCCGCCAGTTCGCGCACCTGCCTGATGCCTTCCTCGCATTCCGCAATCACCCGCGAGGCATGTTTGGCCAGCGTATAGGCAGTATCCAGTGGGATCAGGTTACGCCCCTCATGCTTGAACAGGGGGCAGCCCAAGGCCTGCTCCAGAGAATGCAAGGCCCGATGCACACTTACCGTACTTTGCCCAATTTCCTCGGCCACGCGAGCCAGATGATTGACCCGCATGAAGGCCAGAAACACCTCCAGTTTCTTGAGCGTAAAATCTTCCCGAATCATCGTGTCGCCCCCCTTTCTCCCCTCAGTGCAGTGACCGACCGTACGGCACCCATCCAGATGACGTTACCCGTGATCCGCTCTCTCCCCTCAGTGCAGAGACCATGCCCTGTGCCGGCCTACAGGGCCTGGCGCGGCGACCGAGCCCGATCCGGTGCGGGCCAGGGCCATTGTTCATTAACTTGCAGTTAACGAATTATAGGCCAGATTGATTGAATTGCGGGCACCGCGCCAGTATCGTGTCCCGTAAATCGATCCATCACAACCACAACGCTGCCGAGGAGATAACCCATGATCATTTACGGAACCGCCATTCTGGCCATTTGCCACCTGCTGGGTGTGTATATCGGCGATGTCCTGGGAATGCTCATTGGCGTCAAGGCCAATGTGGGAGGTGTGGGTATTGCCATGATTCTGTTGATCAGCGCGCGCACCATATTGCATCGCCGGGGGTGGATGCCGGCACGCACCGAAGACGGGGTCGGATTTTGGGCAGCCCTGTATATTCCGGTGGTGGTGGCCATGGCCGCGCAACAAAACGTGGTGGCTGCCCTGAAGGGGGGGCCGGTGGCCGTGATTTCGGCGATCACGGCAGTCATTGCCTGCGCCTGTGTCATCGCCCTCATCAATCGCACCGGACCCAAACAGGATGACACCTGGAAGTCCGGCACCAGCGTCGATACCCTTTAATCCCACGGAATACACCTCATGGAAATGATCGAACACGCCCTGCGTGCCAACTCCCTGGTGACGGCCTTCGCCTTTGTGGGCATCATCATGTGGATCTCGGTGTATCTGTCGCGCTGGCTCACTTTTGGGCGCATCCACGGCTCGGCCATTGCCATTGCCATCGGCCTGGCGCTGGCTTACTGGGGGGGTATCAAAACCGGCGGCAGCAAGGGACTGGCGGACATCAATCTGTTTGCTGGCATTGGCCTGATGGGCGGGGCCATGATGCGGGATTTTGCCATTGTGGCCACCGCCTTCGAAGTGCACGTGGATGAGGCCAAAAAAGCCGGATTGATCGGCGTGATCTCCCTGTTTTTGGGAACCATCATCCCCTTCATCATCGGCGCCTCCGTGGCCTGGATCATGGGCTACCGGGACGCCGTTTCCATGACCACCATCGGCGCCGGAGCCGTCACCTATATCGTGGGACCGGTAACCGGCGCCGCCATTGGCGCCAGTTCCGATCTCATGGCCCTATCCATTGGCACGGGGCTGATCAAGGCCATCATCGTGATGGTGTTTACGCCCTTGGCCGCGGGCTTCATGGGCCTTGATAATCCCCGTTCGGCCATGGTGTTCGGTGGCCTGGCAGGCACGGTCAGCGGTGTGTCCGCGGGCCTGGCTGCCACGGATCGGCGCCTGGTCCCCTACGGCGCCTTGATTGCCACCTTCCACACGGGCCTGGGTTGCCTGATGGGGCCATCGGTGTTGTTTCTGGCCACCAAAGCCCTCGTGGGTTAAACCCACCCCGTCCCGGAGAACTCATGCCCACTTCACCTCCCCCCCCCACCTGGGACACCCGTCGCCAGCGGCGCCAAGCACGTCTGCAGCGCGCCACCCAGGCAGGCATTGGTCGCCATGTGGAAGCCGCCCGTATCAAAACCCTGCTGGAAACCGTCATCGCCCCGGGTGATCGCGTCTGTATGGAGGGGAACAATCAAAAACAGGCGGACTTTCTGGCCCAAGCCCTGTCCGAATGCGATCCCCAACAACTGCATCACCTGCATCTGGTGCAATCGGTACTGGCGCTGCCCAGTCATGTGGACCTCTTTGAACGCGGCATTGCCAGCCGGCTGGATTTTTCATTTTCCGGGCCCCAGGGTGGGCGTCTGGCCCGTCTGGTGCAGGACCGGCGCATCGAAATTGGCGCCATTCATACCTATTTGGAACTGTTTGGACGCTATTTCGTCGATCTCACCCCCGATGTGTGCCTCATCACGGCCCAGTCGGCCGATGCCGCCGGCAATCTGTATACCGGGCCCAATACCGAAGACACCCCGCTCATCGTGGAAGCCACCGCGTTCAAAAGCGGCATCGTCATCGCTCAGGTCAATGAGCGGGTGGAACACCTACCCCGCGTGGATGTGCCCGGAGATTGGGTGGACTACGTGGTGGTTGCTCCCCGCCCCAACCACATCGAACCACTGTTTACCCGCGATCCCGCGCAGATCACGGAAATCCAGATCCTCATGGCCATGATGGCCATCAAGGGCATTTATGCCGAATACGGCATCACCCGCCTCAACCACGGCATCGGTTTCGATACCGCAGCCATCGAACTGTTGCTGCCCACCTACGCCACTGCACTGGGACTGAAGGGAAAAATTTGCACCCACTGGGCCCTGAACCCGCACCCCACGCTCATACCTGCCATCGAATCCGGTTTCGTGCAATCGGTGCATAGCTTTGGCTCGGAGGTGGGAATGGACGCTTACATTGCCGCGCGTTCTGATGTGTTCTTTACCGGCGCGGACGGCAGCATGCGCTCCAATCGGGCCTTTAGCCAGACCGCCGGACTGTATGCCTGTGACCTCTTCATCGGGTCCACCCTGCAAATCGATCTGGCCGGCAACAGTTCCACGGCCACTCTGGGGCGCATTACCGGTTTTGGTGGCGCACCCAACATGGGTTCGGACCCCCACGGACGCCGTCATGCTTCGCCAGCCTGGCTCAAGGCAGGCCGGGAAGCCGCTGGCCCCCAGACCATCCGGGGGCGCAAACTGGTGGTGCAATGCGTGGAAACCTTTCGGGAACATATGACGCCTGTGTTTGTGGAGCAACTGGACGCCTGGAAACTGCAAGAAAGCCTGGGCATGGCGTTGCCTCCCATCATGATTTATGGGGACGATGTCACCCATCTGGTCACCGAAGAAGGCATTGCCAATTTGCTGTTATGTCGTACACCCGAAGAGCGCGAACAGGCCATTCGCGGTGTGGCCGGATTCACCCCGGTGGGCCTGGCCCGCGACCAGGCCCAAGTGGATCAACTGCGCGCGCGCGGCGTGATTCGCCGCGTGGAAGATTTGGGCATCGACCCGCGCCTGGCAACCCGTGATCTGCTGGCCGCCCGCTCTGTCAAAGATCTGGTGCGCTGGTCTGGCGGCTTGTATACCCCTCCCTCCCGCTTCAGAAACTGGTGACCCTCATGGACCAACTCACATTTCAATTCCCCGCGCAACCCTGTAAACCCAGCGCCAAAGCCTCTCTCTGTGGCGTGGTGAGTTCCGGGAATCTGGAAGTTCTCATCACCCAGGGGGCCCAGCCCAACGGCTGTGAGGTGTCCATCCACACCTCGGCCCAAGGTTTTGCTCCCATCTGGCAAGCCGTTCTTGCCGATTTTGCCGCTCACCATGCTCTGGGGGGTACCGCCATCACCATCAATGACATGGGCGCCACCCCTGCAGTGGTCACCTTGCGCCTGGGACAGGCCTTCAGGGACTATTGCGGAGGTGCCCAATGAATCTCCCACAACCCTCGCCCCCCTCACGGGGCCCCAGTTTTTACGAGGCCACGGCACGCCAACGGGTCAACCGTCTGCTGGATGCACAGTCCTTTACCGAATTTCTGCCCCCCCAAGGCGCTCATTCCAGCCCGCATCTGGCCCTGTTAGGCCTGCCTGGGGCCCTGGATGACGGCGTCGTGATCGGCTCTGGAACCTTGGGTGGCAAACCCGTGCTGATCATTGCCCAGGAAGGCCAGTTCCTGGGTGGGGCCGTGGGCGAAATGCATGGCGCCAAGATCGTTGGTCTATTGCAGCGCGCCGTACGGGACAAACCCCTGGCAGTGCTATTTCTGGTGGATTCGGGAGGCGTTCGTCTGCATGAAGCCAATGCCGGCCTGATTGCCCTCTCTGAAATCATGCGTGCGGTGCTAGACACCCGCGCCGCTGGTATTCCGGTATTCGCCCTCATCGGTGGCGTTTGCGGGGCCTTTGGCGGGATGGGCATCGTCTCTCGACTGTGCTCGGCCATCCTCATGTCCGAGCAAGGGCGTCTGGCCTTGTCCGGACCGGAAGTCATCGAAACCGTGGCCGGGGTGGAAGAATTCGACAGTCGGGATCGCGCCCTGGTATGGCGCGTCACTGGAGGAAAACATCGCTACCTGATGGGGGATTGTCTGGCGCTGGTGGAAGATGATGTGGAAGATTTCCGGCAAACCACCCTCGCTCTGCTCGCCCATTGGGAGGAAACCGCACCTGAGCTTCACACGCTGCGGGCGGAACAGGAGCGCCTGTCCCAACGCTGCACGCAATTTTGCGGATTGCGCGATGGGCTGGAAGTCTGGGCGGCCCTGGGTGTTCCCAATCCCCAGCAGATTCCCCTGCTGGAGCGTGATGCACTGGTAACCCTGCGCCAAGGATTATCCCTATGACCCTCTTCCCTCTTCTGGATACCTTGTTTCCGGCTGGGCATGAGGCCACCGTCACACAGCAGGTGGTTACCGGAACAGCCCTCACCGCATCCGGCCCTGTGGCCCTTCTGGGAACCGTGGATGCCGCCGCCATCAGTCACGCCATCGCCCTGCGGTTGGCGGGCCAGGTGCTACACCTCGTGGAACACCATCCCGGGCGTCCCCTGGTCTTGCTGGTGGATACCCAGGGCCAGGCGCTGTCGCGCGCACAAGAGCTGCTCTGTCTGAATGGGAGCCTCGCCCATCTGGCACGTTGCATCGACTTGGCGCGACGCAGGGGACATGTCAGCCTGAGTTTGATCACCGGAGAAGCGGTCAGTGGTGGGTTTCTGTCCTTTGGCCTCATGGCCGATCGGGTGTATGCGCTCCAATCAGCACAAGTGCGCGTGATGGATTTGAAGGCCATGGCCCGTGTCACCAAAATCCCTCACGAGCGCCTCGTGGCCTTGGCGGCCAGTTCGCCTACATTTGCCCCCGGGGCAGAAAACTATCACCGCATGGGAGCCATCGAAGCCCTGTGGGATACCCCTTCCTCCGAGTTGCTGGAACAAGCCCTTGCCCAGCTGCGGACAGAACCCTCTGCCGGCGACAGCCGGTTGCAGCAAGGTCGCATGCGTGGCGGTCGACAGGAAGCCGCGGCAATTGTCGCAGCCGTTTTGACTGCCTGAGTGCTTTTCCATGCGCCGTCACGATCTGGCCTACCTGTCTTCCGCAGCCCGGCCGCAAGCCCTGGGGGAAACGCCCTCGGTACTGCTGCAACCGGCCCTCGAGCATTGGGTTGCCCGACACCGGCCCTTGGTGATTGCCCGTCAACCACCAAACTCTGCCCAGATCCTGCTGGCAGTTACGCTGATCACTCCCCACCAACGGCACCGGTGTCGCTGCCAGGTACCCCACCAGGATCTGTTGCGCATCACACCCCCACTTGGCATTCGCCAATGCCTGGAGCCTTTGCCAAAGGCCCAGGCCACCCTTCTGGAACGGCTCGATGCCACTCTGAGGACGCACGGAATCACGGCTGGCGTCTATGGGTCCCTGGCCTGGGAAGTCCTGGGCGGACCAGGTTATCGCCACCCCCAGTCCGATATCGATCTGGTCTGTGACGTGGATTCCATGGCCCAATCGATCCTTTGCCTCGAAGCCCTGCAGGATACGGCACGACAACTGCCCTGTGTCCTCGATGGGGAAATTCGCTTTCCGGATCAGCGTGCCGTGGCCTGGAAGGAATGGGCCGCCGCTCAAAACCAGCCCGCCAGTGCCCAGGTATTGGTAAAGGGAAGTCACCGGGTGGAACTCTGCGCTGTGGACACACTTCTGGAGAGCTTGGCGCATGCCTGAATGGGCCCTCTCCTCCCGTTTGCACAGGCAGCACCCGGCTTCTTATGTGGATGACCACTCCGAGGTCGGGCGCATGGGTCGGCTAGCCATCCAGGCGCTCTATTGTGAAGTGGCTCTGTCCCCCAAGCCTGGTCTGGTCACTCCCGAATCCAACGGAAGTCACCCGGATATGAACTTTGCCACTTTCCTGCGCAGTCTGCAGGCCTTACGCGCTTATTTTCCCGAAATAACCCGACTGGGTGCCCGCTTGGCCCCCTTCGAGGCCTTGCGCCAGGCCGGACAAGCCGCAGAATCCCAAATGCTGCAGGCAACGGGTGGAGTCAACACTCACCGCGGTGCCATTTTCAATCTGGGATGGCTATGCGCGGCTGCAGGCGTGCTGTTACGCCAGAATCTGGCCTGCACGGCGCAAGCCCTTTGTGCCACAGTAAACACCCGCTGGGGAGCGGCCATTCTCGACACCGCGGCTTGTGCCGGCAACAGTCATGGCGCGCTGGTCTATCGGCGCTATGGCCAGGGAGGAGCCCGCCACGAAGCTGCGGCCGGATTTCCCACCGTGCGCCAGTTGGGCCTGCCGGTTTACCGTCGGGTCAAAGCCTGCACCGGATCACCGGAGCTTGGGGCCATGCAATGCCTGTTTGCCCTCATGGCCCGGCTGGATGATACCAATCTGTTGTGGCGCGCAGGTCCCCAGGGACTGCATTTTGCCAAAACCCAGGCCCGAGAATTTCTGGCGGCCGGAGGGGTGTTTTCTCAGGACTGGCCCGCGCGCGCGCAGCGCATTCAGCAAGCGTTCGTGGCGCGCGGTCTTAGCCCGGGAGGCAGTGCAGACCTGTTGGGCGTGACGCTATTTTTGGATGCGCTGTAAGATGCGTCTGGCCATCCTCTTCAACGGCCAGGGCGATCAACAGCCGGCCCACCTGCAGCATTTGCAACAGGACGCCCCACCGGTGATGCAGCAGGCTCTGGCCCAGGCCCTGCCTACGCTCTGGCACAGTGCCTCCATCGCGCCCCAGGCGTTAGCGGCAAACGCTGTGGCACAGCCGTTGATTTTTGCCATACACATGTATTGGTGGAGCGCACTTCAGGCACAGTTGCCGCGGCCGGTGGCGGTGGCGGGCTATTCCCTGGGGGAAATGGCAGCCTGTTGTGCCGCCGGAGTGTTTTCTGCGCCGCAGGGCATCGCACTGTGTGCCGCTCGGGCTCATCTCATGGATGCCTGCGTGACCGGGCCCGCAGGGTTGCTGGCCATCACAGGCCTCAACCAAAGGGCCGTGCAACGGATTGCCCTGCAGTCGGGTACCGTGCTGGCCATTTGCAACAGTGCCGAACAGTTCGTGCTGGGAGGGCTGGAAGAAAACCTGCAAATGGCCAGCACCCTGGCTCAGAAAGAAGGAGCACGGCGGGTACTGCGTCTGGCCGTTCATACCCCGTCGCACACACCGCTTTTGGCGCCCGCAAGCCAATCGTTTTTACAGCTGCTGCAACCTCACGCCACTGCCCCCCTGGGATTGCCGGTATTGAGTGCCATCGACGGCCGTACAGCCCACACCTCGGCCGAAGCGCTGCGGGCGCTTGCGCTCCAAATCAGTCAACCACTGGACTGGGCTGGCGTTCTGGAGGCCGTGACCGAGATGCAACCCGATCTGGTACTGGAAATTGGGCCGGGCAATGCCCTGTCGCGCCTGTGGCGTGACCGGGACAATGGCATACCGATCCGTGCCTGCGAGGATTTCCGGAGTGTCGAAGGGCTGGCGCACTGGGTGGCCCAGCAGCACCCTTAGGCAAAACCCGTAACCAGAAACATCAGGCCCAAAACGGTCGCACGCGCTACAGTGGAAAACGTTTTCCCACCCCCGATCTTGAAGGAACAACATGCTGTCCATCATTCTGTCGTATCTGGCCATCGGCATCGTTGCCGGCTTCTTTGCCGGCTTGCTGGGTGTGGGTGGCGGCCTGATCATGGTGCCGGCACTGGTGCTGTTATTTCAGCATCTCGGTTTGCCCCGTGATGTGATTTTCCAGATGGCGCTGGGCACCTCCATGGCCTCTATCCTGTTTACCTCCCTATCCAGTCTGCGTGCCCATCATCAACATCAAGCAGTCCTGTGGCCCGTGGTGCGCACTATCTCCCCAGGCATCCTGCTGGGAACGGGGATCGGAACGTTTCTTGCACGCCATCTCTCCGTACAATTTCTGGCCCTGTTTTTTTCCGGATTCATGCTCTATGTGGCGCTGCAGATGGTCCTCAATTTTCGCCCCAAGCCCAGTCGCAGCCTGCCCGGCCCTGCCGGAATCGCGGCGGTGGGCAGCGTCATTGGACTGATCTCGGCACTTGCGGCCATTGGCGGGGGCGCCATGACCGTACCCTTCCTGGAATGGTGCAATGTGCCCTTGCGGCGCGCCATCGGAACCTCGGCGGCGGTCGGGTTTCCCATTGCCCTGGGGGGCAGCGTGGGCTATGTCTTCAATGGTTGGGGGCTGGAGGGCTTACCGGCCTGGAGCCTGGGATTTGTGTACCTGCCCGGGTTGGCCTGCATCTTGGCCACGAGCCTGTTGACTGCCATGCTGGGGGCCTATGCGGCGCATCGCTTGCCGGCCCGCCTGTTGCGGCTGATCTTTTCCGGTCTGCTGCTAGTGATTTCCAGCAAGATGCTCTATCAGCTCTTTACCTGAGCACCCATATACAGCTTGATGGCTTCATGCAGACAGTATTGGTGCTAGGGCAGAGGAATCAAAGGGTAGTACGACTCTGAACGTTGAAAATCAGACACGGCGATGTAGATATGGTCGATTCCAGTCACGTCAGTCATGGCTCGAATTCAGAATCGTTTCGATCTTCGTCGCCGGCATCCTGGCGCACGGCGGGCAGTTGCTCGAGCAAAGCCGGTAGTGCCGCCTGCAGGGTGTCCCACACCACATCGAGGTTGATGTCGAAGTAGCCGTGGGCGATACGGTTGCGCATGCCGCGCATATTGCGCCAAGGTACTTGCGCGTGTGCCAGAGCGAACTCGGCATAGCCATCCATCACTTTCGTGACGGCCTCACCGATGATAAAGAGGCTCAAGATGACGGCCTGCTGGGTTCGCTTGTCCTCAAGGAATCCCCTTTGGCCAAACCCTCTACGAAGCCGCACGCATCTGTCGCGGCCTGCTGTATGTGATCAAGGTAATCGGGAAGACGATTCTCGCTCATACCGGTTGAGCCTGCGCGAGCACCTTGGCCCGGAACTTCGGCGGCAAGTCGGTCGGAGTCAGTAAATCGACGTGAATGCCTAGCAGCGATTCCAACTCGTCTTGCAGGCCGCCCAGGTCGAACAGCGTCGCGCCAGGCAGCGCATCGACCAGCAGATCAATGTCGCTACCGTCTCGGTCAGTGCCATGCAGCACTGAGCCGAAGACGCGTGGGTTCGCCGTGGGAAAGCGGTTCACCACTTCGCGCACTGCACTTCGCTTCATGTCAAGCACAAGGGACGGTCGCATGGGCATCCTTTCTTATCGAAACTCATTGCAATGATGAGGGATCGACAATAGCATTTTATTAGCCCATTCAAATGATGGATTACCCCATTTTGCACAAACACGCGACAACGCCATTAGACATATTTTGTCGACAGAGTTTACACCCCGGATTTGCCACAATTTTGCCACAGTGAAACTGTAGCATCAGATGGTTTGGAGTAACTTGGGGTAATCAGAAATTTATTGATATTCAGATAGTTTTTTGGGGTGACGGATGGGATTCGAACCCACGACAACCGGAATCACAATCCGGGACTCTACCAACTGAGCTACCGCCACCACCGGAACAAC
>DAIDKJ010000009.1 GCA_027450105.1 Ferrovum sp. | reverse complement strand
CTCATAAGACTCCTGATCGACGCTTGAGGTGGAAACGGGAGGGCCGCAGGCAAAGGATCAGGGCCAACGCCAACCCGAGCAGGGGCAGCAGGACTGCCAAGGAATTCCAATGCCACAGCAGCAAAGCGGTAAGGCTGGCCCCGATGGCATAGGTCAAAAACGCCAGGGATTGGCGTTTTGCATTGAACAGGGAAATGGCTCCGCGACCACGCACAGTGGCATGCATCAAGGTCATCACAATGCTGGTGAGGGTACTGGTAAAGACCACAGTAGGAATTCCCTCCACATTGATGCGTCGTGCCACCACGCTTTGTACTCCCATGGCCAGAGACAAAGGCAAGATCATGGCATAGAGCAAAACCTGGCCATGCCCCTGGGGAAAGCCATTGACCAGCCATAAGAGATACCACAACCCCAGCAACAGGATTTCGGCCAGCAAGGTCAAAATCAGTTCGCGATGCTTGTCGTGGGCATGAATCAGTGCGCCCAGAGCCACTCCGCCAATATATCCACCCAAGGCCACCAGCGAGTTGAAGGCGGCTGCGATGTGCCCCTGACCCAAGGCCAACCCCAGCAGGGCCGTATTGCCAGTCATGGCAGAGGTAAACACGTTGTCCAGCTTGACGAAAGCGATAACGTCGGTGGCACTGGCTGCCAAGGCCAGAAAACCCAGCGTGGCATCACGCTGATCGAAGCGTTCGGATGAAGATGAAGTGGAAGCTTTGCTCATCATCCAGCTATTGTACCTTCACCGTGGTGCGGACAAGCGTTGACAGCCGTGGAAAGCTCGGGTTGAACCGATACCCGAACCTCCAGTTCATGCTCCTCACCCCCCAATATCACCCCGCGCAAGGGACTCACATCCGAAAAATCCCGCCCCCAGGCCACCGTGATGTGCTCCTGATCCACCCACTGATCGTTGGTGGGGTCCAGATCCACCCAACCCGCCTCGGGACAATACACCGACACCCAGGCATGAGTAGCGTCGGCACCCACCAGATGTTCTTTACCTGGGGCGGGATGGGTGAGCAAATAGCCACTGACATAGCGTGCCGCCAAGCCCACCGCCCGCAGGCAGGCAATCAGCAAGTGCGCAAAATCCTGGCAGACACCACGCTTTTTACGCAACACGGTTTCAATCGGCGTGGAGATGTTGGTCGCCGTGGGGTCATACCGAAAATCCTGATAAATCCTGTGGCTGAGATGATAGACCGCCTCCAGCAAAGGTCGTCCTGGCGTGAAACTGGGACGGGCATAGGCCGCAAAACGGGGGGTCGTCGGCACATGGGGGGAGGCGTAGAGATATTGGGCCGGGTCCAGAAACGGCGTGCCGGTGCCTTGCTGGAGCCCATCGCGTACCTGCTCCCAGGGAGCACCCGATAGTTTGGCCTGAAGTCTGTTGCGTGAACGCACCAACACGTGCGAAGTGATTTCCACCAGCAAGGACTGGTGAGGACTTTGCAGGGCAAACTGAACCAGCGCATTGCCAAAGAAATCTTTGCGCTCAAACCATTCGGACGGTTGGGGCTCCACCCGGATGAAGTGACGCAACCGGCGTTGAAAAGGGGTATTCCGGGGAGTTGATCGCAATACCTGGCGCGACAGCTGCACCGCGCTGGCATAGCGATACTCTGTTTGATGCACGATTCGATACAGGGTTCTCATGCCTAAGTGCCTGTGCGCTGTTCCGGCACATGGCTAAAAAAACGTTGCCCAATACGCTCGGACAGTTGGGAGGACTCGCGCCAAAGAGTCTCCAGCAAATCGCCAAAGACACTACTCTCCGGGTCGGTCAAGATTTGCGTAAAATTCTGCTGGGTCAGAAGATGCTGCATACGCTCCAGGGCCGCACCGAAGGTTCCACCAAAACGTGACTCCAGATGACGGCACTCTTCCCTTAGCATGTGCAGTTGAAATAGCAGGGAACGCGGATTGGTATCGTCCAGCACCAGCAAATCCAGCACGGATAGGGCTTCTGGCTGCATCATGTAGCGCGAACGGTAGGTCACCACACTATCGGCCAATTCCAGCATCTCTTCCAGGGCGCTCCACTCCCGCCTAATCCGGGTGGTTTTCCCTTCCCGAGGTAGTTTGGGACGATGTTCCACCTGTCCATGGCGCAACATGGAAACCAAAAACTGCAGACGTTCCAGCCGTCGTCCCAAAGACAGAAAGTGCCAACCCACATCCCGCGTCATGCCATCCATGGCAAACCCGGCCAGAGTCATGAGCGCATTCACCGCCTGATCCAGAAAAATCAGAGCCTCCCCCAGATTGGCCTCCTGACCCTGAAGAATACGCTGCTCTTCCAGGGCCTGAGTGAGACGATTCAGAGTGCGCCAGTTGTCCAGGGAGAGCCGTTCCTTGAGGCTAAAGCCCACGCGCGTCAAGTAACCCAGATGCGCTGCAAAACTTTCGTGGGCCGTGGCATCCACCAACCCTGCCACCAGAGCGTCCTTGAGGCTGTCACGGGAGCGCGGCGCGGCGGAATGCGCCGGCTCCGCCGGAGGGGAAGAAAGCTCGCCACTGGCGGCCGGTTGGGCCTGCGCGGCGCTGGCCAAGAGCCCATAGACGCGGCAGAGAGCCAGCAGATAGGGTTGTGGCTCCTCTGGTCCCGCCATGAAACTGGCGTCTTCCAGAAAGCGGTTGATGGTCATGCGTAGCAGGCGTGCGGTATTGTCACAGCGCTCGGTATAGCGCCCAAACCAGAACAGGTTTTCCACCACGCGACTGGACAAATTGGCACCGCCACGCACGATATCCCGGGCATGAAACGAGCGGGGCAACAAGCTGAAGGTACTCACCGGGGTATGGCTCAATACCCAGGTATCCTTGCTAGCCCCTCCACGCTGCAAGGCAATGACCCGCTCGTCCCCGTCTCCGGCAATCCGTGTCAACCCGCCGGGCATGACCACATAACCCTCGGGGCTGGCCACCACGTGCACCCGTAACCCCATGGCGCGTGCATGAAGCCGATGCAATCCACCACGTTCCAGGCTGGGAGCCTGGGACAACTGCACCGTTTCCTGAGCCACGTAATTATAGGGACGCTGACGGATGCGCAGGATCAGGCGTTCCCGTTCCCGGGGGCTGAGATCGGCCCCAAACAGAGTATCCATCCGCAATTGGGGGAAAGCCCCCTTGATGACCAAACCGTCCAGTTTTTGCAGCGCGTCTTCCAAGGCTGCCCGTTCTCCGCACCACCAGGTAGCCACGGATGGAATGCGCAAGGATTCGCCCAACAAATGCTGGCAAAGACTGGGAAAATACCCAAAAAACGCGCTGGATTCCAGCAAGCTGGAACCCAGCGCATTGGCAATGAGAACCTGCCCCAGGCGCGCGGCTTGAGCTAGCCCTGGAATGCCCAGAGCCGAATCGGCACGAAATTCCAGAGGGTCGCAAAAATCATCGTCCAGACGCCGCAGGATGACATGCACCCGTTGCAACCCCTCCAGAGATTTCAGCCAAACCCGCCCCTCCCGCACCGTCAGGTCATGCCCCTCCACCAGGGGAAACCCCAGATAACGCGCCAGATAGGCGTGTTCAAAGTACGTTTCGTTATACGGGCCCGGGGTCAATAGCACAATCCGCGGGGGCTCTCCCGATTGCCCGATGGGTGCCCAATGGGACAGGCTTTGTTGCAACGCATGGAAAAATCCGGCCAGGTGTTCTACCTTCAACTGGCGAAATAGATCTGGAAAAACCCGGGAAATCACCAGCCGATTTTCCAGGGCATAGCCCGCACCGGATGGTGCCTGGGTGCGATCAGCCAGAACCCACCAGCCTCCATCGGGAGAACGGGCCAAATCCACCGCATACAAGTGCAAATAGACGCCATCAGGAGATGGAATGCCATGGGCTGAGCGTAAAAACCCGCTATGCCCATGAACCAGCGCAGGAGGAATCAGACCATCATGCAACAGGCGCTGTTCGCCATACACATCTTTCAGAATGAGATTCAACAAAGTGGCTCGCTGTCTGACGCCTGCCTCGATGTGACGCCATTCTTCCGGAGAAATAATCAGGGGTAACAGGTCCAGATCCCAGGGGCGGACAGTACCCTGGGGATCGGCATAGACGTTGTAGGTGACCCCATTCTCGAAGATTTGGCGCTGCACATGGTTTAAACGCCGGCGCATTTGTTCGGAACGGGAAGCAGCCACCGCCTCCATGAAGGTTTGCCAATGCGGCCGAATCCGGCCCGAGGCATCCTGCAACTCGTCAAAACGACCACTGGCCTTGGGATAGGCTGAGAAAAAATCACGCATAAGGGTGAATCATGCCAGACGCAAATCCAGAGTGAAAGGAAAATCCGGATCACGCTGAAAATCGGGGGCCGAAGCCGGGCCGATGCTATGCCCCATCCTGAAGAAGCGGGCCTGACGCCGCCCCTCGGCCTCTTGAGCATTGATCGGCAGGCGTTCATGACTGCGTCCGCCCGGATGAGCCACATGATATTGACAGCCCCCCAGAGAGCGTTGCATCCAGGTATCCACCAGGTCAAAGATCAGCGGCGCATGGACTCCAATGGTGGGATGCAGGCAGGAACTGGGTTGCCAGGCGCGAAAACGCACCCCGGCCACGGATTCTCCCACCACGCCAGTGGGTTGGAGCGGGACCGTATGACCATTGACGGTAAGACGATGCCGGTCGTCATTGAGCCCCATCACCCGCACCTGAATCCGTTCCAGCGAGGAGTCCACGTAGCGTACCGTGCCGACACTGGATCCTTCTTCTCCCAAAACGGGCCATGGTTCCAGGGCGTGGTGCAACTGGACGTGAATACCGCGCACGGAAAACTCCCCAATGAGGGGGAAACGAAACGCCATATGCACATCAAACCAGTCGTTCTCGAAGGGGTAACCAAATGCGCGCAATTCCTCCAGCACATCGGCAAAATCCTGTCGCACAAAATAGGGCAACATGAAGCGATCGTGCAACTCTGTTCCCCAACGCCGCAGTCTGTCCGGGTGATAGGGCTGTTGCCAAAAACGCGCCACCAGAGCGCGAATCAGGAGTTGCTGGGTCAGTGCCATGCGTTCGTGGGGCGGCATTTCAAAGGCGCGCATTTCCAGTAACCCCAGACGTCCTGCCACTCCCTCCGGAGCATACAACTTGTCGATACAGAATTCTGCGCGATGGGTATTACCGGTCCGGTCAGTGAGCAAGTGGCGCAGCAGGCGATCGATCAACCAGGGAGGGGCCGGCTCACCCGGCGGCGGAAAATGCGACAGGGCAATTTCCAGATCATGAAGCGCAGCGTTACCCGCCTCATCCAGGCGTGGTGCCTGACTGGTGGGACCGATGAACAGTCCGGAGAAGAGATAGGACAAGGAGGGATGATTATGCCAATAGGCCACCAGACTGGCCAGCAGATCGGGACGACGCAACAAGGGACTGTCTGCGGGAGTGGCCCCACCCAACACCAGATGATTGCCTCCGCCGGTTCCCGTGTGACGCCCGTCCAGCATGAATTTTTCACTCCCCAGACCACAGTGCCGGGCTGCCTGATACAAAGTGGTGGTACGTTGCACCATTTCCTCCCAGGTGCTGGCCGGATGGATGTTGACTTCGATCACGCCTGGGTCAGGGGTGACACTAAAGTGGATCAGGCGCGCATCGGCGGGAGGAGGATAGCCCTCAAAAATAATGGGCTGGGACAGGTCGCGCGCTGTCGCTTCCGCCGCGCTCACCAATTCCAGATAATCTTCCAGGGTTTCGGTGGGCGGCATGAACAGATACAGCACCCCCTTGCGAGGTTCGGCGCACAGCGCGGTGCGCACGATATGTGGCGCAGATTCACCCGGGCGGGGTGCCGAAGCCGGAGCGAGGGATGCCTTCTGGCGAACCCGTGATGCTGGAGAAACTGGCAGCGGGTCGAGGGGCTGAAACGGGTCGGGCGCAGGCACAAAGGGGATATCTTCCGGAGCGCTCCAGGGCAAGGAGTCCAGCGGCAGGCGATAGCCCATGGCCGAATCTCCGGGGAGAAGAAAGCACTGTTCCGTGCGCAAATACCAGGACCCGGATTGCCACGCTCCGTTCCGCCCTTTGGCCACCGGCAATACATACCCCGTCACGGCGGACAAGCCGCGGGTAAAGCATTGCATCAGGCGTTCCCGTTCCAAGGCATCATCCAGGCGCGCATCGGTGGGCAACACATTGCAGGGCAGACGCCGCTCCCGCCACAGGTAGTAAAACGCGTCTTCGAAGGCCGGAAAAACCTGCGCTGCGTTCAGCCCCAGATATCCTGCCATGGTCTGCAAAAACAAACCGGCACGCGCGGCATCGGCGCCATCCGGGTTGGTTTCATCGGCAAACAGCGGCGTGGTGACCAAGGGACGTCCATCCCGGCGCCAGTAGCAGCTCAAGGCCCAGCGCGGCAACGGCTCGCCGGGATACCACTTGCCCTGACCGAAATGCGCCAATCCCTGGGGCGCATATTCGGCCTTGAGGCGCTGAAACAGATCGGTCGCCATACGCCTTTTGGTGAGTCCCAAGGCGGCCGTATTCCATTCGGCCTCGTCCCGACCCTGAAGCGACACAAAGGTCGGCTCTCCACCCATGGTGAGCCGCACGTCGTACGCCTGCAGGTGGCGATCCACCTGGCGACCCAACGCATCGATACGCGCCCATTGCGCTTCGGTGTAGGGCAAGGTAACCCGGGGAGCCTGCCAGACCCGCTCCACCGTCATCTCATGATGGAATGAAGCGCTGGCCGGGTCCTCGATCAGTCCGGACAAGGGCGCGGCATTGGCCGGATCGGGTGCACACGCCAGAGGAATATGCCCCTCGCCGGCCAGCAATCCCGAGGTGGGGTCCAGCCCCACCCAGCCCGCTCCCGGCAAATACACCTCGGTCCAGGCGTGCAGATCGGTAAAATCTGCCCCGGGCCCCGGTGGACCTTGCAGCGCCAGCACATCCGGCTTGAGTTGAATCAGATACCCCGATACGAAGCGTGCCGCCAAACCCAGTTGGCGCAGCAACTGCACCAGAAGCCAGGCGGAATCCCGACAGGAGCCGCTTTGATAGGCCAGGGTCTGCTCCGGGGTCTGCACCCCGGGCTCCAGCCGAATCGTATAGCGAATCTCCTGTTGCAGGCGCTGATTGAGCTCCACCAGAAAATTCATGGTGACAGGAGCCGTCGCGGGAATGCTGCGCAGGTAAGTCTGCAGTAACGGCGTCAGTGGCTGTCTACCCAGATAAGGCCACAATTCTTCCTGCTGAATGGGCTCGTAGGCAAAGGGAAAACTTTCCGCATAAGGCTCCAGAAAAAAATCGAAGGGATTGATCACCGACAGTTCGCTCACCAAATCCACAGAAATTTTGAGCGCATCGGTTTTTTCCGGAAACACCAGGCGCGCCAGCCAGTTGCCCTGAGGATCCTGTTGCCAGTTTAAAAAATGCTCCTGTGGCAACACGGCCAAGGAGTAAGACAAGATCGGTGTACGGGTATGCGGTGCCGGGCGCAGGCGAATGATTTGCGGGCCCAGTTGCACCGGACGGTCATACTGGTAATGCGTGACGTGTCGCAAGGCAACATGGATGGACATGCAAACTCCAGGGTAATAAGCGTAAGGGATATCAGGTCAAGCGGCCACAGGCAGCAGAAAGTCTTCGCTGATACGCGACCCGATGTCGTTGATGGTTACAAGGAAGCGGTCCAGAAATTCATGAAATCCGCGCTCAAACACCGTATCGATACGACTATAACGCAAGCCGGCAAAGAGCTCACCGGCACGCCGCAGGGTTTCTGCGGAATGGCGGTTGGCGATCTGCTCCAGATTGGCCAGGACCTCCTGGGCGCAGTACAGCAAGGAGCGCGGCATATCCACCCGCAACAGCAACAATTCGGCCACCCGACGCGGCGTGATCAGATCCCGATAGACCTTGCGATAAATTTCGAAGGCCGAAAGGGAACGCAGCAAACCACCCCACTGATAATAGTCGGAAGGCGCTTCTTCCGCTGTATGCGCGCCCAGCAACAACCGATACTTTACATCCAGCAAACGGGCCGTATTGTCCGAGCGTTCCAGAAAAGTACCCAATCGAACGAAGTGAAAGGCCTCATCCTGCAACATGGTGCCCACGCTCACACCGCGGGAGAGATGGGAGCGAAACTTCACCCATTCAAAAAATGCGCCCAGGTCCCGTTCCATACTCTCCAGAGGCATATCGCGCATCTTGAGCCAGGTGGCATTCATGGTTTCCCATAATTCAGAGGTCAGGGTGCCGCGCACTGCATGGGCGTTTTCCCGCGCCAGACGCAGACAACTATGAATGCTGGAAGGATTCTCGGCATCAAAAGCCATGAAGTGGATCACGTGCTCCCGTGTGACGTGGGAGTAGCGCTGCTGAAAGTCCCGCTCCAATTGATTGATGGTGAGAATCCCTTCCCAATCCTGTCCTATCAGACTGCTGTCGCGAGTAAGGAGTGTCATCCGGTTATGCACATCCAACATGCGCGCCAGATTTTCGGCGCGCTCGGTGTAGCGCGCCATCCAGTACAGGTGATCTGCCGTTCGACTCAACATGCCGCACCCCCTCAATTTTCCAGAACCCAGGTATCCTTGGTGCCCCCACCCTGGGATGAATTGACCACCAGAGAACCTTCCTGCAAGGCAACCCGGGTCAAGCCTCCGGGAACCATCTTGATCTCCCGTCCCGATAACACGAAAGGACGCAAGTCGATATGGCGGGGTGCAATGCCCGCCTCTACGAATGTGGGGCAGGCGGACAGCGCCAGAGTGGGCTGTGCGATGTAATGATCGGGATTGGCCGCAATGCGCAACCGAAAGGCCTCCAGTTCGGCTTGGCTGGCCGCAGGTCCCACAAGCATGCCGTAGCCACCCGAGCCATGCACTTCCTTCACCACCAGTTCGGGCAAATGCGCCATCACATAATCGTAATCGGTTTTCTGGCGCAGCATGAAGGTGGACACGTTATGCAGAATGGGAGCCTCGGAAAGATAAAACTGGATCATTTGGGGCACATAAGGATAGATGGATTTGTCATCGGCCACGCCGGTGCCAATGGCATTGCACAGGGTGACATGCCCCGCCTTGTAGGCTGACAACAGACCGGGAACACCCAACATGGAGTCCGGACGAAATGCCTCGGGATCTAAAAAATCATCATCCACACGTCGGTAAATCACGTCCACCCGACGGGGACCCTGTGTGGTGCGCATATACACAAAAGCATCCTTCACCAACAAATCTCGCCCTTCCACCAATTCCACCCCCATTTGCTGGGCCAGAAAGGAATGCTCGAAATAGGCGCTGTTGAATACGCCGGGGGTGAGCACCACCACGGTAGGGTCAAGCATTCCTGCCGGGGCCACACTGCGCAGATTATCCAGCAGCATGTCCGGGTAATGCTCCACCGGCGCCACCTTGTAGCGCGCAAACAGATCCGGAAACAGGCGCATCATCATGCGCCGGTTTTCCAGCATGTAAGACACCCCGGAGGGCACGCGCAAATTGTCCTCCAGCACATAAAACTCGCCATCTCCGGCGCGAATGATGTCAATTCCGGCAATATGGGAATAGATCTGGCCGGGCACGTCTACCCCGATCATTTCGGGTCGATACTGCGTGTTTTTCAGTACCGCTGCTGAAGGGATCAGCCCAGCCTTGAGAATGTGCTGGTCATGGTAGATATCCTGCAGGAACAGATTGAGCGCCTGTACACGTTGGCGCAAACCTGCCTCCAGAATGGACCATTCCCGATGCGGGATGTTACGCGGGATGACATCAAAGGGGATCAGACGTTCCTTTCCGCCCCCTTCCCCATACACGGCAAAGGTAATACCCAGACGATGAAACAGGAGATCGGCCTCATTGCGTTTTTGTCCCAACCAATCGGCCGAGACGTTCTTGAACCATTCCGCATAGGGCTGGTAATGGGGGCGCACCACAGCCTCGGAGGCACTCATTTCGTTGTAATAATCGGCGGCGATCATGTTTATCCAAGGAAGTGATTAGCCTGAGGGAGGAACATGCGAAATTCGTGCCAAGAACAGCATGAGCCTCATTTCTGGCTGAGTTGCCCGGATCAGCGGTGCAAGAACGATCCCATTTGGTGCACAAACCGGGGGGTGCGCGGGGAACTCGCACCGCATCGGTGCATCAGGGCCTGACGCCTTGCAGCCATACTCCATAGAGTTGGTCCGCCACAGCAGCCAAAGCCTGCAACCGCGGCTCCAGGTGGTGCAGGATATCTGCAGCTGGCTGCACCCAGGGACCAGGGTTGGCTTCGATCTCTGCCTGCCCATGGGCACACCAACACTGCACATCTGCAGCAGTCATCTCCACGTGGCACTGAAGTCCCAGGTGCACACCCAAGGCAAAAGCCTGATGGGCACAGGCCTCATTCCCCGCCAATAACTGCGCCCCGGGGGGCAAAGACCAGGTTTCTCCATGCCAGTGAAACACCACGGGATTACGCTGCGCCCCAAACCAATGACGGGCCAGGGCATGATCTGCCACCTGGATGGCCCCCCATCCGATTTCCCGGTGCGGGTTAGGAGCAACCACGCCCCCCAAGGCCTTGCACATCAACTGCGACCCCAGGCAATGGCCCAGAACAGGAATATTCCATGCCACCGCTTCCCGGATCAGGCGCAATTCCGGCTCGATCCACTCCAGGTCATCGTTGACACTCATGGGCCCGCCCATGAATACCAGTCCAGAAAAGTCTCTGGCCGTGGCCGGAACCTGCACACCCTCGTCCAAGGCAATGAGCACCCAGGAATACCCTGCTCGCGTCAAAAAATCCGCCAGGGTCCCGGGGCCTTCGGTAGGGTAATGCCTAAAGATGGCAATCGGTTGGGACATGCACCCCCTCCGGGGGTAAGCTAATGGTTGCGGTGAACAGCCAAACGAGCCAGGTTTTCCAGGGCCGTGCGCTCTTCCGAGGCAGGAAGGGCCGCTGCCAGATGAACACAACTCTCATCCACTGCCTGCTGGGCAATGTTGCGGGCGTAATCCAGGGCACCCGAGCGCTGGATGATTTCCACCACCATGGCCAGGTTCTCGGCCCCGCCTTGGGTGATGACCTGGCGAATGAGGGCACTATCCTGGGGGTTACCAGTGCGCATGACGTAAATGAGGGGCAGCGTGGCCTTGCCCTCGGCCAGATCGTCTCCCAGGTTTTTGCCGATCTGGTCTTGCTCGCCAGAATAATCCAGAACGTCATCGATGATCTGAAACGCCGTGCCCAGCGCCGCTCCAAAAGCGGCCATACGCTCTTGAACGGAGTCGGGCGCCTCGGCCAAAATGGCTCCCAAGCGGGCTGCTGCCTCAAACAGTTTGGCCGTTTTGTAGCGAATGACCTGTAGGTAGCGGTTCTCATCCACATCCGGGTCGTGACAATGCAGCAACTGCAAGACTTCGCCCTCAGCGATGACATTGGTAGCATCGGCCAACACCTGCATGACCTGCATGTTGTTGACCGAAACCATCATCTGGAAGGAGCGAGAGTAAACGAAATCGCCCACCAACACACTGGCCGCGTTGCCGAAGCGTTCGTTGGCGGTTTTTTTTCCGCGACGCATTTCTGATTTATCCACCACATCGTCATGCAGCAGGGTGGCTGTATGTATGAACTCCACAACGGCCGCCAGGGTGTGGTGATGGCTCCCCCGGTAGTTGAGAGCCCGTGCCACCAGCAACGTCAGGATGGGGCGCAAACGCTTGCCACCACTGTGAATGATGTATTCCGCCACTTGACGAACCAACACCACATGGGAGTGCAATTGCTGCCGGATCACTTGATCCACTGCCACCATATCCTCCTGCACCAGATGGCGAATGGCATCAAAATTCATGAGAGCACGCTGATCGATTTCATTTCTCCTCGCATCGGGCCTGACAAACCCTGCCCATTTTACAGAAACCTCGAAGCCTTGTTGCAACCTTTCATTGCAGTGGCCCCAGCGAGGCACAGCGGGTTCACGCAGAGCCAATCTTCAGGGAGTGGTTACAAGATGAAATTTGATGTGTATCTCATTGGCCACGGTTCCAAAATCGGCCCAGGTCCCCTCTCCCACCGAAAAATCCGCACGCCGGACATCAAAACTGCCGTCAAAGACAGCGCGGTTGCCTTGAATGGCCACCGTCACAGGCGCGCTCACCAAGCGGGTATGCCCTTTGATGGTCAGGGGTCCGCTGACTTCATAGCGATTTCCCCCCAAGGGTTGAATGGTGGTGCTTTCGAAGCGTGCCGTCGGAAATTTCTTGCTGTTGAACCAGGCGGCAGCACCTACTTCATCATTTGCCTCGTCCGAGCCGGTATCGAGACTCGCAATGGGGGCCTCCAGCACGGCTTTTCCCTGGGCCGGTTTGGCCGGATCAAAATGCAGTTGGGCGGCAAAGGTTTTGAAGCGTCCTTCCATGGGTACGTTCATCTGTTTATACGCAAACAGCAGCGTGCTTTGAGCGGGTTGGAGCGTATTGAATTCCGTGGCAGCGCCCAACTCGGGCCAAAAGGAAACCCACAACACACCAGCCAGTCCCAGGGCAGACTGGCTCCAGCGCCTGCGGAGCAGATGTCGCGCAGCGTTGTGTCCGGTAGGCTGCGAGTGGGCGCTGGCGAACACCCTGGCGACACGCGCCTTGAGGGGGGTAGGGGCCTGAGCACGGTTTACCAAGGGGCGCAGAGGGTTGGGAACAGATGTACGGGGGTGTAACATGGGAATGGAGTGCATTTCAGTATCCTCGATTTTTCCCGGAAGTGCCGGGGAGCATGCGTCGCAATACCGCATCGTGATCAACAAAGTGGTGTTTTAACGCCACCAGCGCATGTCCCGTCACCACCAGCGCCAATATCCAGTTGAGCGTTTCGTGTACCTCGTGCAGGGCGTCTCCCAAGGACTTGTCTTTGGACAAGAGATCCGGAATCGGCCAGAGACCGAAGTACACCGTTTGTACCCCTTTGGCTGAACTCATCAACCAGCCACTCAAAGGAATGGCAAACAGGAGCACATACAGCAACGCATGCCCAGAATGCGCCAACCACCGCTCCAGGGAGGTCATATGCCCGGGCAGTTCCGGAGGGCGATGGGTAAGACGCCAGAACAGACGCAACAGGGCCAGAAGAAACAAAGTCACCCCAGCCCATTTATGCCAGGAATAGAGTTTCAATTTCAAGGGCGAAAAGTGCAGATCGGCCATGTATAACCCCAAGGAAAACAGGCCGAGCAAGCCCAACGCCATGAACCAATGCAACCCCTTGGCCGTGGCCGTGTACTGTGCGTTGGCAGAATATTGAGCGCCCGAGGTCATGAATTCTGCCCCCCAAACTGGAAGGCATCCATGGCAATCACGCCTTCGTCGATGCCCGCATGCAGGCGTTCGACATTTGCGTCACCTCCAGCAGCCCCCAAGGCCACAAACAGGGGCAACAGATGTTCGTCGCGAGGATGTGCACGCACGGCGTCAGGCGCCTGGGCACGGTAATCCAGAAGGGCCGGCAACTCGTGCCGCTGCAAACGGGCCCAAATCCAATCGGAAAACTGTCGGACATAGGCCGGGGTCGCCCCACCGGCATGAAGACCTTGCAGATAATCTCGCAAATTATGCGTCAGATTACCCGAGGCCAGCACCAGGATTCCCTCCCGGGTCAGCGGAGCCAGTGCCTGCCCCAGGCGGTAGTGGTAGGCGGCATCCTGATGAGGTTGAAGGGAAAGCGGCAGCACGGGTACATCCGCTTGAGCAAACATGAAACGCAGGGGTATCCAGGCCCCATGGTCAAGCCCCCGCTCGGGCGCAGTCTGGGCTTCAAACCCTGCCCCCTGTAAGGTGTTGACAACCCGCTGGGCCACTTCCGGGCAACCTGTGGCGGGATAGCGAATCTCGTACAGCTCCGGCGCAAAACCCCAAAAGTCATGGATGGTTTTTGGGCGCTGAGCGGAACCCACCTGCACAGTCGCAGTTTCCCAATGGGCACTGATGATCAAGATGGCGCGTACTGCCGGCAGACGTGCAGCAGCTTGACTCAAGACCGCACCGGCTACGCCGGGGCGCAAAGCAAAGGGTGGAGCCCCATGGGGGACGAAGAAGGTGGGCAGCACCTCGTTGGGATTGGAACCGTCTGTGCCAATTGTCATCATATCCTCTCCTGTGCGCTGGTTCATTGAGGCATTGCCTCGGGGGCTATGCCTCGTTGATAGAACTGTACCCGGATTATTGGGCTGTAAAAAGATAACAAAAAGCATTTCATTGTTGCCAAATACGCAACAATTGAAGCCGGCAGCACCTGTGCCGATAACCTATTCAGAGCGTTGCCGTTTTGATCCCACAAAGGGATTGGATCTGGTGTGCAAAAAATTTTAACTGTCTGAATCCTTGGTGCATAATCAGAACATCATAAAAACACAAAAAACAGTGCTTCAGCCATGACAACGTCTGCCTTCTCCAACCTCGAGTTCATGCCGCACGAGGTGAACCTGCACGGATTGATTTCCCTGGAGCCCGGCGGGGTGTTTGTGCGCATCGTCTCCGGTCCCGACCATGACCGTCTGCTCAAGGACGTAGACACGTTGTTTCGCGAGGGCTTTCTTTTTTCTGAAGTGGACTACCCGATGCTCATGGCCGTACTTTTTACTACGGAATATTTCGAGCATCGCCCACTGCTCAGCGCCCGTGTGGCCAAAAGCCTAGCCCGCTTTGATCCCGAACGACAGAATCTGTATCGCGAGGTAATGATCGAGGATGATGGGTCGGTGGCAGAGTATTTTTTTGAGTCGATCCAGACTCCCCAAATTCTCAACCAGCCCATTTACAGCGTCGATGGCAACGGAAAAAACCAGCTCTTGGGCTATCACGAGGTCACCTGCCTGGCTCCGGTGCAACTGGAATTTGACGAGTTCGTGGCCGCCTTGTGGCTGAAAGGGGTACGCTTTGGGCTGTTGGAGGAAACCATCCGGAAGCACTTGCGCGAACAGGCCACCGTGCGCACGGAAGTGGCACGGGCCCTGAGTCCCACAGAAAGCTTCGATGCCAAAGTGGTCGAAGTATCTGAAAAAATGCATCAGGACCGCTCTCCCTTCATTTTGGCTAACGGCCGCACAGATATGCGGCGGGCCAAAAATCACTTCCCCCATGTCAATAAGGGAGATATCCTGTTGCAAAAAATGCCCCCGGTTGTTGGCCATTTCGGATTTAGCGTCACGGGGCAGCCCATTGCGCCACGCCCCCCCGAGGATCTGGATCTTGCCCTGCTCTGCGGCATCGGCACACACATCACGAAAAATTCCAAGGGAGAGTTTCTGGTGGCGGCCATGGATGGTTTCGTCACCATCGACCCTGATACTGGAGCCATCTGTCTTTCCGCTTCTCTAGAAAACCGCACCGGAGTCAATATACGCTCCACCGGGGACCTGCAGATTCATGTGAAGGAATTCAAAGAATATGGAGAAGTGCAGGAAGGGCGGATGATCGAAGGACAGAATATGTCCTTTATGGCTTCCGTGTATGGCAAAGTGGTCGCCCGCGAGGGCGATCTCACTCTCGGTAGCAACATCTCGGGAGGACACGCCCAAAGCATCGGAGGCAACATTCAGGTCAAGGGAAAAGCCATCAACTCCCTGATCGAGGCCCGAGATGGAAATATTGTGCTGCAGTATGCCGAGGACTGCACCATCATTGGCGAATCCGTTACCATCGAGCATGCCATCAATTGCGATATCCTTTCCACACAGGTCAGTATCACCCTGGGCGAAGGTTGCATGGTTATGGGAAAGCACCTCGATCTGGCAACTCTGGGCTCCACCAAATACATGGACTCCGTGGTGTTCATCGTGTTACCAGATACCGATGAGATCGACCAACAACTGGAACAGGAGCGGAGACAGTGGAATGACCTGCAACAGCTATTATCCCAAAAACTCCAGCAGATCATGCGGGACCATCCGGATCCTCTCCTGCAAAAATATATCCGTATGCAAGAAGCTCTGCTCAAGGGTACCCTGACCATCTCCGACAACGATAAAAAAGCGGTGGAACTGCTCACCAAAAAATTTTCCTCGCTTCTCTTGCCGCTCACCCCACTTCAGGAAAAATCACAACAATCCCTGCAGCGCTTGCAGAATCTGGAAGCCGATCGCCTGGCCTGCAACTCGCTGGAGCACTGCCATATCCAGACGATCCGGGACCACATCAAAGTGGAACTACTGCATTCCAATCGCGGGCTGGGTCATTTCTTCCAGTCCCTGAAGCGTCGGGAAATCAAAACCACGCTCAAACAACTGGCGCTGCGCGGCAACCCCTTGTTTCAGGCCGATCGGGGTAGTTATACCTGGAACTATCAATCCCTATGGACCACCCCCAGCCCCAATCGCCTTTGATCACGCAATCCTTTCCTTGAGAGGGATGCAGTAGACGGTTGCGACAGGCACAAGGCTTGTGAGTTTGTCCCAATTCTTTTATAGTGAAGCCTATGGACCCGCTCAAAGCCCACTCATCCTCGCCGCAATGCCTTCTGGCCCTGCTGCTGCGCCCTGCGCGCTAAATTTCCCACTTTCCTTTTTCTCGTTTTTTCATGGCCTTCCTGTTTTGAGGGCTAACGGTCGTATTCTCCAGCTCATTCCACCGGATATTGCGACCCATCCCAAATTGTTATCGCCTCCTAAGGAGATATTTCATGCACCAGCCCCAGTTGATCATCTTTGACACCACCTTGCGCGACGGGGAACAAAGCCCCGGTGCTTCCATGACCCGCGAAGAAAAAGTCCGTATTGGGCGTCAGTTGGAGCGCCTGAGAGTGGATGTCATCGAGGCTGGTTTTCCGGCCGCTAGCCCCGGCGACTTCGAGGCTGTGCGCGCCGTGGCTGCGGTCATCAAGGACAGTACCGTATGCGGCCTGGCACGCGCCCAGGAAAACGATATTCGCCGGGCTGGAGAGGCCATTGCACCCGCCGTTTCCGGTCGCATCCACACCTTCATTGCCACCTCTCCCATCCACATGCAAAAAAAATTGCGTATGGCCCCCGAGCAGGTGCTGGAAGCAGCGGTGAAAGCCGTCACTCTGGCCCGCAGTTTGACCGACGATGTGGAATTTTCCTGCGAAGATGCGGTGCGCTCCGAGCCCGATTTCCTGTGCCGCATCATTGAAGCCGCCATTCGCGCTGGAGCGCGCACCATCAACATCCCCGACACGGTAGGTTATGCCATTCCCTTCCAGTATGGAGCCTTGATCGCCAGCTTGCTGCAACGCATCCCCAACGCGGATCAGGCCATTTTTTCGGTGCATTGCCACAACGACCTGGGCCTGGCCGTCTCCAATTCCCTGGCAGCAGTGTTGGCGGGGGCCCGTCAGGTGGAATGCACCATCAATGGCCTGGGCGAGCGCGCCGGCAACTGCTCGCTCGAAGAGGTGGTGATGGCGGTGAAGACGCGCCGCGACTACTTTGGTCTGGACCTGCGCGTC
>DAIDKJ010000008.1 GCA_027450105.1 Ferrovum sp. | reverse complement strand
CGGGATGGTTTTGCCCAGGCGGGCCATTTCTTCTTGTTCCAGTTGCTTGATCAGATCCATGAAACGACTCCTTACAATGTGAGTTCGGCTTTGAACTCGTCCAACAGTTTTTGATCGTCTGCGGATAGCGGTTGGCTGGCCAACATGTCCGGACGTTTTTGCCAGGTCCTTCCCAGGGCCTGTTTGCGCCGCCAGCGCTCGATGAGCGCATGGTGCCCCGACAACAGCACCGGAGGCACCACCAATCCCTCATACACTTCTGGCCGAGTGTACTGCGGGCCTTCCAACAACCCGTGCACGAATGATTCCTGGTGCACCGACTGGGCATCGCCCAACACACCGGGCAACTGCCGTAAAACAGCATCCATCAGCACCATGGCGGGCAATTCTCCGCCCGACAGGACATAGTCACCAATGGAGATTTCTTCCTGAACCTCGCGCTGCAGCAAGCGCTCGTCCACCCCTTCGTAGCGTCCCGCCAGCAAGATCAATCCCGACATCGCGGCAAACGCCAGCACCCGTTCATGGGTCAGCGGCTTGCCCTGAGGGCTCAAGTACACCACATGGGGGCAGGCCAAGCCCGCCATTTGCTGGCGCGCTCGTGCAGCAGCCAGCGCCAGCGCCAAGGGTTGGGCCAAGAGCACCATGCCAGGCCCTCCCCCATAAGGGCGGTCATCGATGGTGCGATAGTTGTCCGTGGCAAAGTCGCGCGGGTTCCAGGCCTGCAACGCCCAATGTCCTTGTTCCAGGGCCCGGCGGGTAATGCCATGGGCGCTAAGCGCCTCGAACATGGCCGGAAACAGGGTGACCACATCAAACTGATAGGCCATTTAGTAATCCCGTTCCCACTCCACCTGCAACTTGTGCTGCTCCAGAGAAACCCATTGCAGGATAGGCGTCACAAAGGGGATGAGACGCTCCTGCCCGGTTTCATCCTGCACCACCAACACATCCTGAGCCCCGGCTTGCAACAGCTCTCGCACCACGCCGAGGCACTCTCCCCGGGTGTTCAAAACGCTCAGACCAACCAGGTCAGACCAGTAATATTCTTCTGCCGCAACGCGCGGCAACTGATGGCGTGGGATGGTAATGACACAGGAACGCACGGCCTCGGCTGCGCTGCGATCCTCGATTCCCACTAACTTGGCCACCAGATCTCCGGCATGCAAGCGCCAGGATTCCAGCCCATACTCACGTCCGGTCTGGGGTGTCAAACCCAGCCACCAGCGGGGATAATCCGCCAGGGCTTCCCGGGTTTGGGTGAAGGTCTGCACACGAAACCAGCCTTTGACCCCATAGGGCGCACCCACCCGCCCCATGACGACCCAAGGATCAGGCAGCGGAAACCTCGGGGCGAGGGGCGCGTTTGATCAGTTTTTCCACGGCATCGGAAGCTTGGGCACCATGGCTTTTCCAGAAGGCAATACGCTCCAGGTCGATACGCAGGGTATCCGGACCCGCTTCCCGCACGGGATTGTAAAAACCCACCCGTTCGATAAAGCGACCGTCGCGACGATGACGCGAATCCGCCACCACCACATTATAGAAAGGACGGTTACGGGCACCGCCACGAGACAATCGGATCACTACCATAATCAATCAACCTTTATGTCTGGGCCTCGAGAAAATCCCGATTCCGAAAAAGCCAAACAGTGTACAAAATTAAAATCAAAAAATCAAGGGGTTCCGTTGCGGCTCAGGTGGGGGGTCAACTGAGCCCGCACAAACTCATGAAAATGCAGCATTCCGTCTTCCATGGGGGACTGGTATGGACCGCCATCTTCCATGCCGCGCGCCAGGAGCGCCCGCCGTCCGCGCGCCATACGCTCACAGATCTCATCGTCTTCCACAGCCGTTTCGAAGTAGGCATTCTGTTGCGCCTCCACGTATTCGCGTTCGAACAGGGCGATTTCTTCCGGGTAGTAGAACTCCACCACATTGGTGCATTTTTCCGGGCCGTCGGGCCAGACGGTACTCACCACCAGCACATGGGGATACCATTCCACCATGATATTGGGATAGAGCACCATCCAGATGGCCCCGAAGGGCGGGTCCTGGTTTTGGCCATAGCGCCGCACCACCTCGTGCCACTGTTGATACACGGGGGATCCGGCACGCCGCAGGTGCTCTTTTACCCCCACCGTCTGCACACTATGCCAGGCACCGAACTCCCACAGCAGATCATCACAATTGACGAATCCGGACAAACCCGGATGGAAGGGCACCACGTGATAATCTTCCAGATACACTTCGATGAAGGTTTTCCAGTTGAACTGATGATGGGCTGTTTTGACGGAATCGAGCATATATCCGGAAAAATCCAGGTCACGGGCCGCCTGACAATGGGCCAGATCAGCCGCCACATCGCGCCCGCCTTCAAACAACAATCCATTCCAACGCGCCAGGGGGGTACGATCCAGGTCGAGGCAGGGCTTGCCAGGAAAATGGGGGGCTCCCGCCAATTGGCCCTGGAGGTCATAGGTCCAACGGTGCAACGGGCACACGATATGGTGCGCATTGCCCCGACCTTGCAGCATCAGGGCTTGACGATGACGGCAGACGTTGGAGAGTAGCGCGATGTTGTGCCCGTCATTGACCAGAAACTGGCCGTGGTCGCGCCACGAGAGGGTATAGTAGTCGCCCGCATTGGGAACCATCAGTTCGTGCCCCACATAGCGAGGACCCTGGGCAAACAGCGTTTCCTGCTCCAGACGCGCCACCTCCGGATCGAAGTACCAGCGCACGGGCAACTGGCTGGTCAAGCCAGCCCATTGATTTGGGGATCCCAAATGTGACATATCCACACCCTCCGGGGAGCAAGAATGCAGGCTTATTGATATGACGGGCTAAACCACAAACCCGATGGACAAGAGCGGAATTTTAACCCTGATCATCCCCATGAGGCAAGGTCACCCGGCCCATCCCATCCCGGAATCCGTGCCCCCATGGCTAGTTTCGGGCCGTTGCACTCCTGAAGAAAATACAAATATCTGCGACAATGCCCAATTAACCCATTTTACCCGGACGATCGATCCCTTTAGCCCTAGCGGGTTTTCAACGACTCATGACACCCTCCCAACCCTTGCCCAACGATTACGAGTCCGCCCTGCGCGAACTGGAACAGGTGCTGGCCGCTCTGGAAAACGGCCAACTTCCCTTGGAGCAATCCCTGCAGGCCTACCACCGGGGCACCCAATTGCTGGCCTACTGCCAGACGCAGCTGGCCGAGGCCGAACAGCGCGTCAAGATTCTGGAAAACGATCTGTTGAAGGATTTCAAGCCCAATGACCCAGAACGCTGATTTTGAAGACTGGGTCAAGACCGGGCAAGACCTTCTGGAACGATTTCTGCAGCAGCATCTGCCCGCACCCACACTAGCGCCCCAGCGCCTGCACGAGGCCATGCGCTACGCCGTCCTGGATGGCGGCAAACGGGTGCGCCCGCTGCTCACTCTGGCCGCCGGCGAACTCACCACCGCTCCTCTGCCAACCCTGATCACCGTAGGTGCCAGTATCGAGCTGATCCACGCCTACTCCCTGGTGCACGACGACCTGCCCGCCATGGATAATGACGTATTGCGCCGGGGCAAGCCCACCTGTCACAAACAGTTCAACGAAGCCCTGGCCCTGCTGGCGGGAGACACTCTGCAGTCCCTGGCTTTTCAATGGCTCTCCGATCCGCGTTTGGCCCTGGATCCTGCGCGCCAGCTGCACCTGGTCCAGCAGTTGGCCCTGGCCAGCGGTTCACGGGGAATGGGTGGAGGGCAGGCCATGGACTTGGAAAACACCAACCAGAATCCTACCCTACCGGAACTGGAGGCCATGCACCTCAAAAAAACCGGCGCCCTCATCAGGGCTGCCGTGTTGATGGGCGCCCACTGTGGCCAACCCCTGGATGAGAATGCACAGCAGCATCTGGCCCATTACGCCAACTGCATCGGACTGGCGTTTCAAGTGGTGGACGACGTGCTCGACGCCGAGGCCGACACCAGTGTTCTGGGCAAAACCGCTGGCAAGGATGCAGCTGCCAATAAACCCACCTACGCGAGTACAATGGGCTTATCGCAAGCGCGTGCCTTTGCCCAGGAATTACATGACGATGCCTTGCACGCCCTGGCACAGGCCGGATCCCAAACCCAACGTCTAGCACAGTTGGCCCATTTCATCGTTCATCGCAGCCATTGACCCTATCCACTCCATGACCCCAACCCCGTTACTCGATCGCATTCAATGGCCCCACCAGATTCGCGAACTGGAGCGCCGCGATTTGCCGCAACTGGCAGAAGAAACACGGCGTTTCATCCTGGAATCCGTGGCCCGCACCGGGGGCCATCTGTCCAGCAATCTGGGAACGGTGGAATTGACCATTGCCCTGCATCGGGTGTTCGATACCCCACAAGACCGGATCGTGTGGGATGTGGGACACCAAACCTACGCCCACAAGATTCTTACCGGACGCCGTGAGGGAATGGCCAAACTGCGCCAAAGCGGTGGTTTATCCGGGTTTCCCCGACGCGACGAAAGTGCTTACGACACCTTTGGAACGGCCCATTCCAGCACCTCCATCAGCGCTGCCCTGGGCATGGCCACTGCCTTCAAGCGCACCGGTAGCCCGCAACGGGCGGTTGCGGTCATTGGGGATGGGGCCATGACGGGGGGCATGGCCTTCGAAGCCATGAACAACGCACGCAATACCGGCGCCAATCTGGTTGTCGTGCTCAATGACAACGAAATGTCCATTTCCCATCCCGTAGGCGCCTTAAGCAACCATCTGGCTCGAATCATGTCGGGTCGGTTTTACAATTCCGTGCGCCGTGGAGGAGAAAAGGTCCTCGGTGTGGCGCCCCCCATCCTGGAATTTGCCAAGCGCTGGGAAGAGCACATGAAGGGGATGGTAAACCCGCCCGCCACCCTGTTTGAAGAATTTGGGTTTAATTACATCGGCCCCATCGACGGACATGATCTGGATGTGCTCATTTCCACGCTCAAAAACGTGCGCCAGCTGGATGGCCCTCAGTTTTTACATGTGGTAACCCGCAAGGGCAAGGGATATCCCCCGGCAGAACAGGATCCGATTTTGTACCACGGGGTCACCCCCTTCGATGTGGAACAAGGCATTCAACCCAAAACTGCGGCCAAACAAACGTTTACCCAGGTCTTCGGGGACTGGCTGTGCGACATGGCGGCCCAGGACGAACGCCTGTATGCCATTACCCCCGCCATGTGCGAAGGCTCCGGACTGGTGCGTTTTTCAAAAACCTGGCCGGAACGGTATTTTGACGTGGGAATTGCCGAACAGCACGCCCTGACCTTTGCCGCCGGACTGGCCTGCGAGGGATTGAAGCCGGTGGTGGCCATTTATTCCACCTTCTTGCAGCGCGCCTACGATCAATTCATTCACGATATCGCCCTGCAAAATCTGCCGGTGTTGCTGGCCATCGACCGGGCGGGGCTGGTGGGGGCCGATGGTCCCACCCATGCCGGCAGCTTCGACATCACCTTTTTGCGCTGCGTGCCCAACCTGACCCTCATGACCCCCAGCGACGAAAACGAATGCCGTCAAATGCTCTATACCGGCTTTCAATGCCCGGGCCCTGCCGCCGTGCGCTACCCTCGGGGCTATGGTCCCGGGGTCCTGCCACAGCAACCTTTCAGCGCCATTCCCATTGGAAGGGGTGAAATGAAACGGCAAGGGCGGGGCGTTGCCCTGCTGGTCTTTGGAACCTTGCTGGGCTCGGCCCTCCAGGTGGCAGAAACCCTGAACGCCAGCGTAGCCAACATGCGCTTCGTCAAACCTCTGGATCGTGCCCTCATTCTCGAACTCGCACTTGGCCATGAGCTGCTGGTCACCATTGAAGACAACGCCGTGCAGGGCGGTGCCGGAAGCGCTGTGGCCGAGGTGTTAGGCGCAGAAAACATGTCTGTTCCCCTGCTGCAGTTGGGTCTTCCCGATGGTTTCGTGGAACAGGCAGACCCGGGAATGCAACTGGCCGCCTGCGCACTGGATGCTCCGGGCCTGTTGGCTGCGGTGCAGCAACGTCTGCAGCAGTTAAATCTCCTGCACCAGCGCAATACCCTGCAAGCCTGAGCAACTCTTGGCGTTGGCCGAGGTCCAACCGCCTTTACTTCATGTCACTTGGAGCCTACCCCATGAACGCCCGCGATCCAAACCCCATTCCGGACATCCAGTCCACACCCGACACCCGTCAACTGGCCATCGACCGGGTGGGGATCAAGGGCATCCGTCATCCGGTGAAGGTTTCTGATCGTGAGTTGGGGGGGGTACAACACACCATTGCCACCTTCAACATGTATGTGCACCTGCCCCAGCACTTCAAGGGAACCCACATGTCCCGTTTCGTGGAGATTCTCAATCGTGAAGAGCGCGACATTTCCGTAGAGTCCTTTGGAGCCATGCTCACCGAAATGGTGGAGCGTCTGGGTGCTCGCGCCGGTCATATCGAAATGAGCTTTCCGTATTTCGTCAATAAAGCGGCGCCCGTTTCGGGAGTCAAATCCCTGTTGGACTACGACGTCACCTTCATTGGCGAAATTCGGGGGGATGGACGCCAAACCTTCACCATGAAAGTGGTGATTCCGGTTACCAGCCTGTGCCCCTGTTCCAAGGAAATTTCCAGTTATGGAGCCCATAACCAACGCTCCCACGTGACTATCACGGCACGCGTCAACGCCTTCGTGTGGATTGAAGAAATCATCCGCATTGCGGAGGAGTCTGCCTCTTGCGAACTATTTGGACTGCTCAAGCGTCCCGACGAAAAATGGGTGACGGAACGCGCCTACGATAATCCCAAATTCGTGGAAGACATGGTACGTGACGTGGCCCATCGTCTGGATCTAGAACCGCGAGTATTGGCGTATGTGGTGGAATCGGAAAATTTTGAATCGATTCACAACCATTCAGCCTATGCCCTGATCGAGCGCGACAAGAAACCCTCGCCCGTTTGACAGCCCCCAGGAGAAGGGTCAACCGCCCGCGCGTTTTCCCCAGGAATCGCGCAGGGTGACCGCACGATTGAACACCGGGGTACCCGGTTGAGAGTCGCGACGGTCCACCGTAAAGTAGCCGTGTCGCTCAAACTGAAAGGTTTCCCCATCGCTTGCCGCGAGCAAGGCCGTTTCTATCTGCGCATGAGGCAGCACGCCAATGGAATCCGGATTGAGCAGCGCCCGCCAATCCTCGGCACTGCCGGGATTGGGGTCCTTGAACAGACGGTCATACAGGCGCACGCTGGCCGGGTGCGCCTGATGGACGGAAAGCCAGTGGATGTTCCCCTTCACTTTGTGGGCGTCGGACCCCGGAGTACCGCTGCGGGTCTGGGGAAAATACTGGGCATGAATGAGCGTGACCGCCCCCGTTTGCGGGTCTTGTTCAAAACCGGTGCATTCGATGACGTAGGCATAGCGCAGGCGCACCTGGGCTCCGGGAGTCAGGCGAAAAAACCCCTTGGAAGGGGTGCTCATGAAATCCTCCCGATCGATCCATAACTCCCGCGAAAATGAGATCTCGCGCGTGCCCCATTCGGGCTTTTGCGGATGATTGGGCACTGCACAGGCTTCGCTGTGCCCCTGAGGGTAATTGTGGATGATCAGGCGGACCGGATCCAGCACGGCAATCCGCCGGGGAGCCCGTTCGTTCAGATCGTGGCGCAGACAATCTTCCAGCACGCTCACGTCGATCAAGCTATCGGCCTTGGACACGCCAATCCGTTCACAAAACAGGCGGATGGCTTGCGGGCTGTAGCCCCGTCGACGCAGCCCCACCAAGGTGGGCATCCGCGGGTCATCCCAGCCCGTTACATGACCTTCCTGGACCAATTCCAGCAACTTGCGTTTGCTCATGAGCGTGTAGGTCAGATTGAGGCGGGCAAATTCGTACTGATGCGGCTGCCAGGGCACCGGAGTATTCTGGACCACCCAGTCGTACAAGGGGCGGTGGTCTTCAAACTCCAGGGTGCAGATGGAATGCGTGATGCGCTCCTGGGCATCGGACAGGGCGTGGGCATAGTCATACATGGGATAGATGCACCAGGTGTTTCCCGTGCGCCAATGGGTGGCATGGCGAATGCGGTAGATTGCCGGATCACGCAGGTTGAGATTGGGCGAGGACATGTCGATTTTGGCCCGGAGCACGTACTGGCCATCCGCAAACTCTCCGGCGCGCATGCGCCGAAACAGGTCCAGGCTTTCTTCCCGGGGGCGATCACGCCATGGGCTGTTTTTGCCCGGCTCCGTCAGATTGCCCCGCCAGGCCCGGATCTCTTCCGCACTCAGGCCATCCACATAGGCCTTCCCCTCCTGGATCAAGCCTTCTGCATATTGGTAGCAGTGTTCAAAATAATCCGAGGCATAATACAGGTGCTCCCCCCAATCAAAGCCCAACCAACGAACCGTCTCCAGGATAGACTCCACGTATTCCGTGTCTTCTTTGGTGGGGTTGGTATCATCGAAGCGCATGTGACACACCCCACCAAACTCCTGGGCCATTCCAAAGTTGAGGCAGATGGATTTGGCATGGCCGATATGCAGATACCCATTGGGTTCGGGGGGAAACCGCGTGGCCAGGCGCCCCTGGGTCCGACCTTGGGCCAGATCCTCAGCAATGAGGTTGCGAATGAAGTGAGTAGCCGGGGTTGGTGTAACATTGGACATGGGGTTTCGCATAAGTTGTGCTGTAACACCGGCACTCTACATCAACCCACGAGCCGACGCCAATGCAAAACCCGCGCAGTCATCAAGCCGACTGCGCCCCGTAGGCGGAGCAGCTGATACTGGCTCCACCTGCAATCCGCTACAATACTCCCTTTGCAATCCGTGCCCCAACCATGCCCTCCTCTGCAATCCAACCTCAGACCCTGCAGCGCCTGTTGTCTCCCTCCTGCGGCCTGACTCTGGAAGTAACCCGCCAGACCGACTCCACCAATGCGGAGTTATTGCGCCGTTCAGCGCAGGAATTACCTCACGGATATTGTCTGGTTGCCCAGGAACAGACCGCCGGTCGCGGACGCCAGGGGCGGCGCTGGCTCTCGGATGCCACAGGATCCCTGACTTTTTCCCTGCTCTGGCATTTTTCCCGCCCGGCCGGGCAGCTGGGCGGTCTTCCGCTGGTAGTTACCCTTGCCTTGCTGCGCGCCTGCACAGCGTTGCAGGTTCAGGGTCTGTCCTTGAAGTGGCCCAATGATCTGCTGCGCCACGGGCGCAAGGTGGCGGGGGTGTTGGTGGAACTGACCCCGGGCCGTGTGGAGGATGCCCGCGCCATCATCGGTATCGGCATCAATCTGCATCTGCCCGAATCCTTGTTCGACCAGATCCCAACCCCGGCCACCGATCTGCGCAACGAGCAGGGCATTCCTCCCGAACCCAATACCACCCTGGCCCAGGTGCTGAACCGGCTAGCCCCCATGCTGCAACAGTTTGCCCAGGAGGGATTTGCCCCCTTTCAGCAGGAATGGATGGAGCACGCCATCCATCAACACCGCACCATTCACCTGATTTTGCCCGATGCGCGTACCGTGGTCGGCGAGTGCGCCGGGTTGAATGCCGAGGGCGCCTTACTGGTGCGCCAAGCCGGTCAGATCAGCACGTTTCATAACGGGGAAATCTCCCTGCGCCTGGCCCCATGAAAACCTTGTTTTTGGATATGGGTAACACGCGCACCAAATGGGGGATTCGTGTTTTTGGTGCGTGGCAAGCGCTGGGGCATTTTTCGGCATATGACCGCCCTGCCCTGGAAGCCCTCTGGACGCTGCACGCCCCCATCGACGCCGTGGCCGCCTGCCACGTGGCCCAACCCGGGCCGGCACAGCAGCTGGAACAGTTGTGCACGGAACAGGGAGTGCCGCTGCAATGGATGCGTGCAGTAGCATACGCCGCAGGCGTGCGCAACGGCTATCAGCAGCCCGGGCAACTGGGTCCGGATCGTTGGTGCGCCCTGATTGGAGCACGCGCACTCGGCCCAGGACCCTATCTGGTGGTTTGCGCCGGTACGGCCACCACCATCGACGCCCTCAGCCAGGAGGGGGATTTTGTGGGGGGGATCATCCTGCCGGGCCTGGGCCTGATGGATCAGGCCTTGCGCCAGGGGACCGCACGGCTTGGCACCGAGCAGAGTGCGCCGCACTATCGGATCTTTGCCACTAATACCGCAGACGCCCTGTATTCTGGAGCCCTGACAGCCACCCTGGGGGCCATCGAACACCAGTACCGTCAACTAACGCTGCACCAGAGCCCCTCTCCAGTCACTCTGATCCTGAGCGGAGGCAACGCCCCCCTGTTAGCCCCTCTATGGACTGGGACCATCGTGCAGGTGACGCATCTGGTGTTGGAGGGCATGGCCCGTTTAATGGAAGGGAGCGCGCAGGCTGGCTCCTAAGAGGAAGACCTTATAGACGGATGCGCTGCAACAAGGCCGTGGTGGAACGTTCGTGCTCAAAAGGGAGGGAAAATACCGAACCGCCCCAATCCAGAACCTGGGTGGAACCCACGATCTGATCCACCGTCCAATCGCCCCCCTTGACCAGAATATCGGGCCGGCACTCCAGAATCCGCTCCAAAGGGGTGTCCTCCTCAAACCAGGTCAGTGCCGTGACATCTTCCAGCGCTGCCACAAGAGCCAAACGATCCTGCAAGGCATTGATGGGGCGATCGGCCCCTTTGCCCAGACGTCGGACCGAGTCATCGGCATTCAACGCCACCAGCAGAGAAGCACCCAATGCCCGGGCTTGCGCCAGATAGGTCACGTGCCCGCGATGCAGAATGTCGAACACGCCATTGGTAAAAACCAGCGGGCGGGCCAAGGCGTGGATCCAGGACAGATCCGGCCCCGGGGCATGAATTTTTTTTTCGAAGTGTGGCCCGGGATAGCGGATCATGATCAAACCCGAGGCTTACATCTTGACGGGTTGGCCCGGAGACAGGGAGTCATCGCTTTGCGGTGCCGGCGGCTGGACATCCGCCGGTTTGCTGGCCGTTGCAGAACCCGTAGCAGCTCCGGGAGCAGCTCCGGGGCCGGGTCCGGGTTCGGCCTGGATCTCGCCAATGGGTCTTTTATCCGGAGCCGGTACGGCCACCGTATCGATATATTCGAACACCTTGACTACCTGCTGAACCCCCGAGGTGGTACTGGCCACATGGGCTGCCGCATCGCCCTCCCCACGGGTTACAAGCCCCATCAGATAGACGACGCCATTTTCGGTGGTGACACTGATCTGCACCGGAGAATAATGCTCGTGGGATTCAGTCATCAGACGCGTATGCACCTTGGTGCTGAGATAGGAGTCGCTGGTGCGTTGGGAAAAACTGCTATTGGGCGCAATGGTCGTCTCGTCGATCACACTGCGCACATTCACCAGTTCTTTGACCAGGGTTTCCAGATCCTTGCGCGTGTTTTGGTCCGGAACTTCTCCGGTGAGCAACACGTTGCGATTGAAGCAGGTGGCATTCACGTGCACCTTGTCACCAAACTGATTGTCGATGGCGTGGCTGGCATGTCCCTCGATGCTCTGGTCATCGAGCTGTGTGCCCGTGGTGCGCCGATCCGCCACCACCAGACCAGTGCCCACCACCCCGGTGGCCATGAGGGGAAAACAGCCCGGTAGTCCGGCCACCACGCACAGCAGAAACAGTACCCCCCAACCCCGCAAATGCTTCATTCCTCCACCCCCAACAGGACACAATCGATGGCATCACACAGGCAATGCAACACCAGGATATGCACTTCCTGGATGCGTGCCGTGCGTTTGCTCTGCACACAAATATGGACATCATTGCCGTCCAGCAGATCGGCCAGGGCTCCGCCCCCTTTGCCTGTGAGGGCCACCACGGGCAGTTCCCGCTCATGGGCCGCGCGCACTGCCTCCAGAATGCTGGGAGAATTGCCGCTGGTGGAAATGGCCAGCAACACGTCCCGTCCCTGCCCCAGGGCGCGAATCTGTTTGGAGAACACCTCCGTGTAGTGGTAGTCGTTGGCAATGGAGGTGAGTGTGGAACTATCGGTGGTCAAGGCCATGGCCGCCAGTGGCGGACGTTCCATTTCGAAACGGTTGAGCAACTCGGCAGCAAAATGCTGGGCATCGGCTGCCGAGCCCCCGTTGCCACAGACCAGAATTTTTCCTTCGGAAAGCAGGCATTGCACCATGCGTTCGGCCGCCATGGCAATGGGTGCTGCCAGCTCGGAGGCCAACGTGAGCTTGAGGGTGGCACTTTCATTAAAATGCCCGGTAATCCGCGCGATCAGATCCATGCCGGGCATTATATGTCAATTGCCGGAAAAATCGAGAATATCCTGCAACCACTGCAAGGGCCCCTGAGGATGGGTCATGAGGATGGCATCAAAGCGGCAGGGCCCCTCATGCCCCTGGCGCATCAAATACACCCGTGCCGCTCGGCGCAAGCGTTGTTGCTTATGCCAGTGGATGCTTTCAGCGGCATCCCCCCATGCTCCAGGGCGCCGCACACGTACCTCCACGAAGACCAACAACCCGTTCTGGGCCACGATCAAATCGATTTCTCCCAAACGACAGCGAAAATTTCGGGCTACAATCCGGAAGTGACGTTGCAGGAAAAATGCGGCAGCGCGCTGTTCACCCAACTGCCCAAGGGAGTTCATGGCGTTACCCTGGTTTTTATCGGAACCCTTGCCCCATGCCTAACACCAGCGCAACGTTGTATGTCGTTGCCACCCCCATTGGCAATCTGAAAGATCTCAGTCCCCGCGCCCAATCCACCTTGCAGCAAGTGGACTGGATTGCCGCCGAGGACACGCGCAACACAGGGCAACTGCTGCGCCATCTGGCTATCGAAAAACCGCTGTTGGCTTATCATGCCCATAATGAACGCAGCGCCACGGCCCTACTGATTCAAAAACTGCAAGCGGGTGAATCTATTGCGCTGGTGTCGGATGCTGGCACGCCGGGCGTGAGCGATCCGGGATCACAGGTGGTGGCGGCAGCGCTTTTGGCCGGTATTCCCGTGGTGCCGATTCCCGGGCCCAGTGCCGTGGTCACGTTACTCTCCGCTGCCGGTTTCCCTCCCGGTCCGTTCCTGTTTTATGGCTTTCTGCCCGTCAAACCCGGTTTGCGGCAACGCGCCCTGGCCGCTTTGCACGCCCAACCCTGGACCCTGGTGTTTTATGAAGCACCACACCGCATCCAGGCCACCTTGCAGGCCCTGGTGGATGCGTTTGGGGGAACGAGGCGACTCTGTATTGGGCGGGAACTGACCAAGTTGTTTGAAACCGTGCACTGCACGACCCTGGCAGAAGGGGTGACCTGGCTTGCGGCCGATCCCAACCACCTGAAAGGGGAGTTTGTTCTAGCGGTGGAAGGAGCCCCACCGGCGCCGCCCGAGGATGCGGCCCAGCACGACCAGTTGCTCCAGGCCCTGCTACAACAGTTGTCGGTGGCAGATACGGTACGCATTGCCATGCAGGCCACCGGCGCGGGACGCAATGCCCTGTACCAGCGTGCCCTCTGGCTCACGCAAGCGCCTACCCCTGACAACCAAGGGTCCGGGGACTAACCGGATTTAATCGCGGAAGTTGTTGAATTGCAGGGGCAATCCCAGTTCGGAACCCTTGACCAGGGCAATTGCTTCCTGCAAGACATCGCGTTTGGCCCCACTCACCCGCACGGCGTTACCTTGAATACTTCCCTGCACCTTGAGTTTGCTGTCCTTGAGCAGTTTGACGATTTTTTTACCCAACTCGGTTTCCACCCCCACCTGGATGGCGATCTCTTGCTTGACCTTGCCCCCCCCGATGGTTTCGACGTTTTTGATATCCAGGGAGCGAATATCGATGCCGCGCTTGACCAGTTTCAGATTCAGGATTTCCTTCACCTGTTCCAGCTTGAAAGCGTCATCCGCAAACACCGTCAGGGTAAATTCTTTCTGTTCCACCCGGGCGTCGGATCCCTTGAAGTCGAAGCGGGTGCCCACCTCACGGTTGACCTGTTCCACCGCATTACGCACTTCCTGCTTATCCACTTCGGAAACGATATCGAAAGAGGGCATGAGAGAGCTCCCGAGCTACTGTTTAGCGCTGCAAACGGGCCGCAATGCGCAAACGCAGGGCATTCAAACGGATGAATCCGGCCGCGTCGGCCTGCTGATAGGCGCCCCCATCGTCCTCGAAGGTGGAGATATTGGCGTCAAACAGGGAGTCGGTTCGGGAATCCCGACCCACCACGATCACATTGCCCTTGTACAATTTGAGCCGTACCCATCCGTTCACATGCGTCTGTGTGTCGTCAATCAAAGTTTGCAAGGCACGCCGCTCCGGACTCCACCAATACCCGGTGTAAATCAGGGACGCATAGCGCGGCATCAGGTCATCCTTCAGATGCGCCACTTCCCGGTCCAGGGTGATGGACTCCATGGCTCGGTGGGCCTTGAGCAAAATGGTTCCACCCGGTGTTTCGTAACAGCCCCGGGATTTCATGCCCACATAGCGGTTTTCCACCAAATCCAGACGCCCGATGCCATGGGCCCCCCCCAAGCGGTTCAATTCGGCCAGCACGGTGGCCGGTGTCATCCGCTGGCTGTTGAGCGCCACCACATCCCCGCGCTCAAACTCCAGATCCAGATACTCGGCCCGATCGGGTGCCGCCTCCGGAGAAACGCTCCAGCGCCACATTTCCTCTTCGGGCTCACGGGCCGGGTCTTCGAGGATTTTTCCTTCATAGGAGATATGCAGCAGATTGGCATCCATGCTGTAAGGGCTCCCTCCCGCTTTATGCTTCATCTCCACAGAGATTCCATGAGCTTCGGCATACGCCACGAGTTTTTCCCGGGAAGTGAGATCCCATTCGCGCCAGGGTGCAATCACCTTGATGCCCGGCTCCAGTGCGTAATATCCCAATTCGAAGCGCACCTGATCATTGCCTTTACCGGTGGCGCCATGGGATACCGCATCGGCACCGGTTTCGCGCGCGATCTCGATTTGCCGTTTGGCAATCAGCGGACGGGCAATGCTGGTGCCCAGCAAGTACTCTCCCTCGTACACGGCATTGGCCCGAAACATGGGAAACACAAAGTCGCGCACGAATTCTTCGCGCAGGTCATCAATATAGATCTGTTGGATGCCAAACTTTTCAGCCTTCAGGCGCGCCGGTTCCAGTTCTTCTCCCTGACCGATGTCGGCCGTGAAGGTGACCACCTCACAGTGATAGGTGTCTTGCAGCCACTGCAGAATGACCGAGGTATCGAGCCCCCCGGAATAGGCCAGTACGACTTTTTTGATATCACTCATTGCACTCTCACGACGCGGATTGGGGGGTCACATGACCCAGGATCAAATATTCCATCAAGGCTTTTTGGGCATGGAGGCGGTTTTCAGCCTCGTCCCACACCACGCTCTGCGGACCCTCCAGCACTTCTTCCGACACTTCTTCACCCCGATGAGCCGGCAGGCAATGCATGAACAAGGCCTGCGGATGGGCTCGGGCCATCATGTCCCGATCCACCTGAAAGGCGGCAAAATCGCGTTTGCGTTCATCCGCTTCGGATTCGAAGCCCATGCTGGTCCACACATCGGTGGTAACCAGATCGGCTCCGCGCACGGCTTCGTGCGGATCGGCGTAGGTGGTGAGGTGGGGGGATTCGTAAGGGGCGATCAGGCTCTGGTTGATGGCGTACCCCTCGGGAGAGGCTACGTGCAGTTCGAAATCGAAGATGGCAGCAGCCTGCAGCCAGGTGCTGCACATGTTATTGCCATCCCCGATCCAGGCGACGGTTTTTCCCGTGATGGAACCCCGATGCTCGATATAGGTAAAAATATCGGCCAGAATCTGGCAGGGATGGAATTGATTGGTCAGACCGTTGATGACCGGAACCCGGGAATGGGCGGCAAATTTTTCGATGATGGATTGATCGTAGGTCCGGATCATGACCAGATCCACCATGCGGGAAATGACCCGGGCCACATCCTCGATGGGCTCGCCCCGGCCCAGTTGGGTTTCTCCCGTGGTCAGATTGATGGAGGAGCCCCCCAACTGATGAATGCCGGCCTCGAAGGAAACCCGGGTCCGGGTGCTCTGTTTTTCGAAGACCATGGCCAGCATCCGGTCTTTGAGCGGATGGTGGATGGTGTACGACTTGAAGAGCGCCTTGATGTACTGGGTGCGTTCGAACAGATACTCGAATTCCTGGCGCGTAAAATCGCTGAACTGGAGAAAATGTTTCACTGGGAGCGTCCCAGGAATTGCCGGATCAGTGGCTCCAGCATCGCCACGATCTGGTCGCATTGGCCCTCCGACAGGATGAGTGGAGGCAGCAAGCGCACCACCTTATCGGAGGTCACATTGAGCAACAGACCTTGCTCCAGCGCCCGGGTGACCAGTTCTGCGCAGGGCCGATCCAGTTCGATGCCCAGCATCAAGCCCTGGCCGCGAATGTCCAGCACCCCCGGAATTCCCGCCAAGGCCCGGGACAGCCCTTGTTTGAGGCGCTCTCCCTGGCGGGCCGCATTTTCCAGCAGTCCTTCCTCGGTCATGACTTCCAGCGTGGTCAGGGCCGCCGCGCACACCAAGGGGCCGCCCCCAAAGGTGGTGCCATGATTACCCGGTTTGAAGACTTGTGCGGCGGGCCCGTGCGCCAGGCAGGCTCCGATGGGAACACCCGAACCCAAGCCCTTGGCCAGGGCCATGACATCCGGCACGACCCCGGTGTGCTGGAAGGCAAACCATTTTCCCGTGCGCCCCATGCCACTTTGCACTTCGTCGATCATGTACAACCAGCCGCGTTCCCGACACAGGGCCTGCAGGGCTTGTTGATAGGCAATATCCGCCACATGAATGCCGCCCTCCCCCTGAATGGGTTCCAGCAGTACCGCCACGATGTTGCGGTTATGCTCCGCCACCACCTGTACGGCCTGGAGATCATTGTAGGGAACGCGCACAAATCCCGTCATGAGGGGCTCGAAACCCGCCTGTGCCTTGCGACTGCCCGTAGCTGACAGGGTTGCCAGGGTCCGTCCATGCCAGGCCTTTTCCATGACCACGATGGTGGGTAGCTCCACCCCGCGCTGACGTCCATACAAGCGGGCCAGCTTGATGGCCGCCTCATTGGCTTCGGCGCCGGAATTGCAAAAAAACGCTGCGCTCATGCCCGCCAAGGCGCAAAGGCGATCAGCCAACTGCTCCTGCTGCACGACGCGATAGATATTGGAGGTATGAATCAGCCGTCCGGCCTGATGGGCAATGGCCTGCACCAGTCGCGGGTGAGCGTGCCCCAACCCGTTGACCGCGATTCCAGACAGGGCATCCAGATAGCGTCGTCCCGTTTCGTCCCACAAATACGCGCCTTCCCCGTGGGTAAAGGCAACGGGCAACCGGGCATACGTATTCATCAAGTGGCTCATGGACCAATCCTTCCTGCGTTGCGCCAACCGTCGGCAGCAAAAGAAATCGGCGGCGATATTCCTATCGCCGCCGCCTGATTTTTACCAAAAAAGGCTACGACCTGACAAGTCAGGCAGCCATCGCCTTGATGGCCGCAGAGAGGCGGCTTTTGGTGCGTGCTGCGGTGTTCTTGTGAATGATGTTTTTGTCGGCAATCCGGTCGATGGTGCCCGTGGCAGCCTGAAACACGCTTTGGGCAGCGCTTTTATCGCCAGCGGCCACCGCTTTGCGGACTTTTTTTACTGCGGTACGCAAGGTGGAACGCAACGACATATTATGGGCGCGCTGCGCCTGTGCTTGTCTGGCCCGTTTTTCGGCCTGGGCAGAATTTGCCATAGTTCAAGGCTCCTGATGATGGGCGCACTTTTTTGCCGCGTGCCCCAAGCAATCTGTTGATGGTTTGGATGAAAGTGGACTGAGGATTCTATCGGATTCTTCAATCAAAATCAACGTCACCATGGCGATTGAGACGCCAAGGGGGCTTTCACGCTAGAATCCCGTCATTCACTGTAACTTCGATTCCCTCTTGAACCTTCTCAAAGCCCTC
>DAIDKJ010000007.1 GCA_027450105.1 Ferrovum sp. | reverse complement strand
AACAGGGCGGCCAATGGCCCTCCCAAAACCGACCCCACCCCTTGAGACATATACAGCAATCCATAATTCGTGGTGGCATGGCGTTCACCGAAAGTATCCGTCAAGGTGGCGGGAAACAGGGAGAAAATTTCTCCCCATCCAAAAAACACCAAACCAGAAAGCAAAACAAACAGAAGGGGATCATGGTGTAGGAGTAACCAGCCACTCATGGCGATGGCTTCCAGGCCGAAGGCGATGGCCATGGTGTTTTCGCGCCCCAGACGGTCTGAGAGATGGCCAAAGAACGGACGCGTCAGACCATTGGTGAAGCGATCGATGGTGAGGGCCAAAGGGAGTGCGGCCAGACCCCACACCGGCAAGTCGGCAATGCCAAAATCGTGGGCAAAGGCTCCCATTTGCGAGATGACCATCAAGCCCGAGGTAGACATCATGGCCATCATCAGGAACATGAGCCAGAAAACGGGTTGCTTCACCATCATTTGGGGCGCAAAGTCGATACGTTTGTCAGACCTGTCCCGGGGGGATGAAATGCTGGGCAGGGTGGTGGCAACGCTTGGCGGAGCGCGTTTAACAAATTGCGCGGCCAGCAATCCCACAGCACCCATGAGCCCCCCAAACAAGGTGAGGGTATGCGTGACCCCATAGTGAGCCAGGTGGGCTGCAATGGGAAAAGTGGTCACGATGGCTCCAAACCCATAACCTGCCGCCACCAGGCCCACAGCCAGGCCGCGTTGGGCAGGAAACCAGCGCACCACCAAACCCACTACCCCTACATAGATGATCCCGGTCCCCAAACCGCCCAGCAATCCGTAGCTCAAGCAGAGCGCTGTGAGCGTGTGCGCCTGGGCGGCTAGAATCCAACTCAGCCCAGTGAGCGCAGCCCCTGCGGAAAGCATGATCCGTGGCCCCAGTCGGTCCACAAAAAAACCTTGAAAGGGAGAAAAAAATGTTTGCAGGACGATCAAGAGGGAAAAGGTGATTTGCAATTCGGGCAGGCTGGCCCCGATTTGCGCCATCAAGGGTTTGGTCATGAGCGACCATACATATTGTGGACTGGAGATGGACATCATGCAGAGCATGCCCAGCAATAGCTGGACCCAACGTTCCGGGATCAGGGTGCCCGATTTGGACAGGGGGGTCGATCGGATCTGTACCAAAGTACTCATGATATGCTCCTGTTACGAATTGGAAAGATTTCCTGGTTGTGACGATCTGGTTTTGCCAGCGCATGTCTTTGCAGGTCAAGCGCTGGATGGCCTGCTTGATGCAATAATTTCAAGCAATCATCATGCCAATTAAAAACAATCCAATTAACGGCATAACATCTTGTTATTTCAGTGTCATAATGAAAGCATGTACTCAGTTTTAAAAAATTTGGCACGCTGATGCACCCTGTTTGAAGATCGATGCGCTAAAACAGTGCGAATTGACGTCGCTGGGCTCCGGGTTTGTTCTGCGGGGGGGCAGCAGAACCGGAAGATACTTTTCTTCTGCGCTGCTTCAGGGGTGAGCTGATCGATGTGGTTTTACTGGTATGACCAGATTAACATCCGATTCAAATATTGTTTCGTATGCGTTACGAACTATTGACAAACAATGGTTTCGCCATTATATTGTCCGAATAAATTGGCTGGACCACTATACCAATTAAAAAAGTGGAGGAGAGCATGAACGATCATAAGCAGCGCGAATATCCTGCAAAACCCGCGGATGTCTACCTGTTTGGCACGTGTCTGGTGGATCAATTTGTTCCTGCAGCAGGTTTGGATGCCATTCGCTTGCTGGAACGGGAAGGGATCCGGGTGCATTTTCCCATGCAGCAAGCGTGCTGTGGCCAACCAGCCTACACCAGTGGTTTTCCCGAGGAGGCTCGAGCGGTGGCTTTGCGCCAGTTCGACCTGTTTCCCCAACCGTGGCCCATCGTCGTGCTGTCAGGTTCTTGCGCCGGGATGATGCGCCAGCACTATCCCACGCTCTTTGCGCACGATGCGCCCCGCCTGTCTCAAGCACAGGCGCTGGCAGAGCGCATTTTTGAATTCACGGAATTTCTGGTGCAGGTAGTGGGCTTTTCCCGCCCTGATCGGGCTGGTCCTACCACGGTAGCCTTGCATACCTCTTGTTCGGCACGCCGCGAAATGGATGTCCATGTCACGGGTCACACTTTACTTGGTGCTCTGGAGCACGTGCAGGTTGTAAAGCACGGGCATGAGGAGGAGTGCTGTGGGTTTGGCGGATTGTTTTCCCTGCGTCATCCTGACATTTCCGGAGCCATTGCCAACGACAAAGTGCAAGAAATCCGCAAGGCGGGCGCACAGCACGTGGTCAGTGCCGACTGTGGATGTCTGCTGAATATTCTGGGGCGTGCCACCGGACCGGAGGCCAGTTCATCGGCGGGCGAGGCCTCCTTGACCGGAGAGCATATTGCCAGCTTTCTGTGGCACCGAACCGCGGAGGTCAACGTATGAGTGCGCGCGAGCGAATCCTGGCCCGCCTGTCTCAAGCTTCGGCCAGCGAACCCCAGCCACTGCCAAATCTGGAACACTGGCAACCCCGTGTTCCGCCTGCCGGCTCTGCGGAACGCCTGGCTCTGTTCAAGGAATTGATGCGCTCCGCTCATGCCGAAGTGCATGATACGGACGAACAAACGTGGCCCGAACTGTTATTGGACTTGGCCCGACAAAAAAATGTGCGCACCCTGTTGGTGGGCAATGGCACAGACTCGGTGGCCCGCTTGCAGTCTCTGGACAGCGAGACGTTGCATGTCATGAGCTACCAGCGTCCCGCCGAGCAATGGCGCGCCGCTCTCTTCGAACAGGTGGACGCGGGTTTCACGCAAGCCAAAAGCGCCATTGCGGCCACCGGTAGTCTGGTGCTTTGGCCCAGCAGCCAAGAACCGCGGCTACTGTCTTTGGTTCCGCCCATTCATTTCGTGTTATTGGAGGCGCATGCGCTGCATGCCGACCTGCGCGAAGCCATGCGGGTGGAGCAATGGGCCACCCAGATGCCCACGAATGCTCTGGTCATTTCCGGCCCATCAAAAACCGCAGACATTCAGCAAACCCTGGCCTATGGAGCGCATGGCCCCAAAGAGCTGATCGTTTTGCTCTGCCATTCACGGGAGGTTTCCCCATGAGCACCGTGTCCCGCACTGTTGCTCCCGATTTTTCCGAACGTAGCCGTCAGGCCATTGGCGATGAGGCCCAACGTACCGGAATTCGGGGCGCCATGGATTTTCTCCAGAGCAAACGCAAGGCGCAGTTTCCGGATCCTCAGGAGCTCTCGGACCTGCGCGATCTGGGGGCGGCCATCCGTCGTTATGCCCTGGCAAATCTGCCCGAATTGCTGCAGCAGTTGGAGGCCAGGCTTACGGCCAATGGGGTTCAGGTGCACTGGGCGGAAACTCCGGAGCAGGCCAACGCCCTCATGCTGGAAATCGCTGCGCGTCATCAGGCGCGCCTGATGGTAAAAGGCAAATCCATGGTGAGCGAAGAAGTGGAGCTCAACCATGCCATGCAAGCCGCCGGGATCGAAGCGCTGGAAACCGACATGGGAGAATACATTGTACAGTTGGCCGGGGAAAAACCCTCCCACATCATCATGCCGGCCATTCACAAGACCAAGCAACAAATTGCCACGTTGTTTACGGAAAAACTTCCCGGAGTGTCCTATAACGACAACGTGGATGTGTTGATTCAAATCGGACGTGAAGTATTACGTAAAAAATTTGCAGCCGCCGACATTGGTCTCTCCGGTGTCAACTTCGCCGTGGCAGAAACAGGCACCTTGTATCTGGTGGAAAACGAAGGCAATGGGCGCATGTGTACCACGGTGCCCCGGGTGCACGTGGCCATTACCGGTATCGAGAAGGTGGTGGCCAAACTGGAGCATGTGGCCTTGCTCAATAGTCTGCTTCCACGTTCGGCCACAGGGCAGGCGGTGGAAACCTATCAGAATTTCATCAATGGTCCCCGCAAACCCGGTGAGCTGGATGGACCGGAAGAAGTCCATCTGATTTTGCTGGACAACGGCCGTACCCAGGCGTATGCCGATCCTCAATTGCGTGCCACCTTGCAATGTATTCGCTGTGGGGCCTGCATGAACCATTGCCCGGTCTATGCCCGCATTGGTGGACATGCCTACGGAACCACCTATCCTGGTCCGATTGGGGCCATCCTCTCGCCCCATTTGCTGGGCTTTGGAGCGGCTTATCCCTTGGTGACAGCCTCCACGCTGTGCGGGGCCTGTGCAGATGTATGTCCCGTTCGCATTCCCATTCCCGACTTGCTGATTCGTCTGCGCAACGAAGCCCAGGCCAACCCTCAGGCGGCGCGCAAGGCCCTGCGCGACAGTGGTGCCAAGCATCATCTGCTACTGACGCTGGTGTGGCGCATCTGGGCGCTGCTGTACGGGCGTCCCCGCTTCTATCGATGGTTTTCCTGGTGTGCCAGCCGCTTCGGCGCGCTGGCGCCAAGGCATCAGGGTGCCTGGACCCATACCCGGGCCCCCCTGATTCCGGCCCCACGTCGCTTGCGCGATTTGTTGCCACAACAGAATCGTCTGGATTAATGTTTTTTCCACTCATGTAGAGGGTGTTTATCATGCAGGCCTGGCAACAAATCTATGACCCGTTGGGTAACCTCTGGCTATCCTCGCTGATTGCGGCGATTCCCATCATTTTCTTTTTTGTTGCCTTGGCCGTGCTGCGTTTGAAAGGGCATGTGGCGGGTACGATCACAGTGATTCTGGCCTTGGGCGTGGCCATTCTGTTTTATCAAATGCCTGTAGCCATGGCTCTGGCCTCGGCAGTGTACGGGTTTCTCTTTGGCTTGTGGCCAATTGCCTGGATCATTCTGACAGCCGTGTTTCTTTATCAGGTCACTGTAAAAACCGGTCAGTTTGAAATCATTCGGGCCTCGGTGGTGTCCCTCACCGAAGATCAGCGCCTGCAAATGTTGCTGGTGGGCTTTTCCTTTGGGGCGTTTTTGGAGGGGGCTGCCGGTTTTGGGGCACCAGTGGCCATTACAGCAGCTTTGCTAGTGGGGTTGGGCTTCAATCCACTCTACGCCGCAGGGCTATGTCTCATTACCAATACTGCCCCGGTAGCTTTTGGTGCCATGGGGATTCCCATCACGGTGGCCGCTCAAGTCACGGGCATGGATGCCCTCAAGATTGGGCAGATGGCTGGTCGTCAACTGCCTTTGCTGTCCTTGATCGTGCCCTTCTGGGTCATCATGATGATGGATGGTCTGCGCGGTGTGCGCGAAACCTGGCCAGCGATTCTGGTGTGCGGCTTGTCCTTCGCTGTTACCCAGTTTTTTACCTCCAACTTCATCGGGCCCGAGCTGCCGGATATTACTTCAGCGCTGGTGAGCCTTGTGTCCTTGGCCCTGTTCCTCAAAGTATGGAAGCCCAAGCGCATTTTCCGCTTTTCCGGCCAGGAAGTAACCGTAAAGGGAGAAAGCCATTCTGCGGCAGCCATCCTCAAGGCCTGGTCACCTTTCATCATCCTTACCATCTTTGTGTCGCTCTGGTCCATGAAGGGATTCAAGGCGCTGTTTGGCAAAGCCGGGGCGCTCAATTGGACGGTGATCAATTTCCCCGTGCCCTTGCTGGACAAACTGGTGATCAAAATGCCGCCCATCGTCAAGGTTGCTGGTCCCTACCCGGCAGCGTATTCCTTCAATTGGCTCTCTGCCACAGGTACTGCCATTCTGTTGGCAGCCTTGGTGAGCGTGGTGGTACTGCGCATGAGTCCCTTGGCCGCCTTCAGGACATTTGTTGAAACCTTCAGGAAATTGATGTGGCCCATCTATTCCATTGGCATGGTGCTGGCCTTTGCCTTTGTTGCCAATTATTCCGGGCTATCAGCCACTCTGGCCTTGCTGCTGGCCGGAACGGGCGCCGCCTTTCCTTTCTTCTCACCCTTTCTGGGTTGGCTGGGTGTCTTTTTGACAGGATCAGACACCTCCTCCAATGCCCTGTTTTGCAATCTGCAAAGCACGACCGCCCAGCAGATCGGGGTACATAATACGTTGCTTGTGGCGGCAAACACCACGGGCGGCGTGACTGGAAAAATGATTTCTCCGCAATCCATTGCCGTGGCCAGCGCTGCGGTGGGACTGGCCGGTCACGAGGCGGATCTGTTTCGTTTCACGATCAAGCACAGCCTGATCTTTGCCACTATTGTCGGTTTGATGACGGTGCTTCAGGCGTATGTCATGCCCTGGATGATTCCCTGATCATCGCCATGTCAGGGTCGCCGCCAGAGGCGACCCTTTCACGCATCCATCGAAGTAGCAATGGCCCGGGAGTATGCCCTACTGGCCCTGGTCTAACCGCCACACGCAGTGAGCCGGTAATCTTAAGCCCAAGGGATTATTTATGCAGACGGTAATCGCAGGTTAACAGGGGTTTGGGGATTCCGGCCTGCTGCAGCGTTCCAGCAAATAGGCGATGGAGCGATACGGACGTCCGGTTTCGGATGTCAATCCGATTTCGCAGGTGCGGTTGGTGGATACCCCTTCCTGACAATGAGGGGGTAGGCTTGCATGGATGTTGCGCAAGGCATGGGCATTCAATTCGGGCACGAAAAATCCCCGGTCTCCCCCAAATCCACAACAGTTGACTGCGCTGGGTTCAACGACTTGTTGGGCGCATTGCCGCAATAGGTGCCGCAATTTGTCTTCAGAGCCGTTGCGCCGAACGCTGCAGTTGATATGCAGGGCAATCGTTTCCGTCTGGGGGGTAATCCGTAATCTTGGCAACAGGGCGTCGTGCGCAAATTCGTGAAAGTCATATACGGGCAGACGTCCCTGCAACAGGGTCTGGATTCTCCGGGTGCAGGCACTGGCATCCATGACAATGGGATAGAAGCCGCCCTGACCGTCGTCTGCGGCCTGAGCAAGGGCGGCGATCAAATCGTCCGCCATGGCGTCGGCTTCCTGGGGCATTCCCTTGCTGGCCAGCATTTGTCCGCAGCAACGTTTTTGATGATCCTGGGGCAGGCGCGGCGCATATCCTGCGCGTGTGAGTAATTCTAGGACCACTGCGGCGAGAGGAGGCTCATTCGGGTTGGATGGTCCAAAGATGCGCCCCCCACAGGTGGGGAAATAGACGACGGGGTCCCCCGCACCCTGAGGGGGTCTGGTCACTTTCCCGGCCTGGGGCATCAATTTTTTCCAGGCGCCGCTGGTCAGTTTTTCCATGAAGTGCTGGCCTGTCATCTTGGTAGCCATGTGACCCAGCGCCAACCCGGTGCGAGCCATTTGTTCTACGCGCTGGAAGTGCGACACACTCCACTGCCCAACGGCACGGGAAACCGGACTCAACTGTCGGCCACGCAAAAGGCGTGTCATGGCGCCAGTGTCGATTCCCACAGGACAGGCTGTAGAGCACAGACCACAGCCGGCACAGGTGGCCAAACCCTGATAGGTAAATTCCTGGTCTAAAGCGGTTGTGTCCTCGCCGGCGCGGGCTCGGCGTGAGCGTTCGCGCCAACTGACGATGCGTTGACGAGGGGACAGGGTCAATTGATGAGAGGGGCATAGGGGCTCACAAAACCCGCACTCGATGCAGCGATCGATGAGGTCTTCTGCGGCCGGCATGGGTTTGAGGTGCTGCAGATGGGCCTGCGGATCAGCGTTGAGGATTACCCCAGGGTTGAGTATGTGCTGAGGATCGAACAAGATTTTTATGTCATGCATCAGTTGGGTGGCCGCAGCGCCCCATTCCATTTCCACATAAGGCGCCATGTTGCGACCCGTACCATGCTCCGCCTTTAGGGACCCATCGTATTTTTCCACCACCAGTACACATACTTCATGCATGAACTGGGCGTAGCGCTCGATCTCCTTCGGGTCGGAAAAATCCTGGGTAAAAACAAAATGCAGATTTCCTTCCAGAGCATGACCAAAAATAATGCCTTCCTCATAACCATACTGGTGCAAGAGGCGCTGTAAATCCAATGTGGCACTGGCCAGCGAGGCCACCGGAAACGCCACATCCTCGATGATGACGGTGGTGCCTGCAGGGCGCATTGCGCCCACCGAAGGAAAAGTTCCCTTACGTACTTTCCAGTACACCGCGCATTGGGCTGGGTCAGTGGAAAAAAAAGCCGGCTGTACCAGTTGAATGCCCTCCAGCGCCTGCAAAGCAATCTGCACTTTCTGTTCCAGCTCGTCGGCTTGCTGTGCACGGACTTCCACCAGTAATGCGGCGGCTCCGGCAGGAAGAGTCTGGATGACTGCTGGTAGTCCGGGGGTGTGTTCCACAGAACGCAGGGCGGGGCGATCCAACAGTTCCACGGCCGAGACAGAGACATTCTTGAGGTGGTTGACCGCACCACAGGCGGCTTCCAGGTCCGGGAAAAAAATGAGCGCACTGGCCTTGTGGGGATCTTCGGAAACGGTGTGATAGCTGACGCTGGAAATGAAACCCAGGGTGCCTTCCGACCCAATCATGAGGTGCGCCAGAATATCGATCGGGTCTTCATAATCGATGAGCGCGTTCAGGCTATAACCCGTGGTGTTCTTGATTTTGTATTTGTGGCGGATGCGCGAAGCCAGTGTTGCATCCGTGCGGGTGCGCTGGCCCAATTGTTTTAGGGCGTCAAGCAGGCCGGCGTGGCTGCTGCGAAAGGCCGTCACGCTGGAGGCATCGTTGGTATCGAGCACGGCACCATCGGCCAGAATGACCCGGATGCCCGCCAAGGTCTTATAACTATTCTGAGCCGTACCACAGCACATGCCCGAAGCATTATTGGCTGCAATGCCGCCAATTTTGCAGGTATTGATGGAAGCGGGGTCGGGCCCGATTTTCCTGCCCAGAGGCTCCAAACGGCGATTGACCTCGCCCCCGATCATGCCTGGGCCAAGATGTACCTTGAGCCCATGAGGCTCGATGTGGCAGTGAGAAAATCCTTCACCAATCAATACCAGAATACCGTCTGTAACGGCTTGACCAGAAAGACTGGTTCCCGCAGCTCGAAAAGTGACGGGGCAATGATGGGCGTGCGATACCTTGAGAACCTTCTGCACCTCCTGTTCGCTTTCCACCACTACCACCACGCAGGGAACCATGCGATAGAAACTGGCATCGGTCCCATAAGCCAGGCGCCGCAAGTCATCAGTAATGACTCGCTGGGCTGGTAAAAAGGCCTGTATGTCGGAGAGGAGGCGTGGGTTCATGAGGCTTTCTCTTGTGATGAGGAACGGCAGGGACGCGCCGAAGGCTCTGATCGTTGCGGCGCAGGTGTGGTTTACACGCCGGCTTGGTTCAGGATAAACCAAAATGGCTCCGTGATGCCGAGCATCGGGTTGGGCCGCCGGATTGCTACGGGAGAGTTTTCAGTGCGAGAGCTGGTATCGAAACACGCGTTGTGCGGGCCGGCATGAGAATCCGGGCAATAGCCCGTAGGAATATGGGTTGCTCTTGCAAAATGATCTCGTGCATAGACCACATGTACGAGAAATTCGGTGAACTCGAATACGCGTTGTGAAAACTGGTGAGATTGAGCCCGTTGGATGGGATCTGCAACAAGGAGTTTGGGGTAATAGTGGCGCATCATGCCGGCATAGGTACCGGAGGGAATCACGATGGGCCAGGATTCAGGAAAGTCTTTGCTGGCGTCCTCAAAAGAGTCTGCGCGCGGGGATGGAGTTTCCAAATCAGTGTGAGTGCGTTGCCGGGGGCAAAGGTGGTGTACCTGAATATCCTCACGTTCCAGCAGTTGGATTTCTTCAGCATGTGCCCAGGGGTTGTTCTGCCTGGTGCTTGGGAGGGCGCAGAAATAGATGCGCTCTGGCTTTTGGGGATAGACGCGATGGGTTTTGGTGGGGAATGGCATGGTCTATCTCCTCTTGAAATATTGTTGAATGGTTTATGGTTGGACCATTTTATCCGTATTCTATGCCAGTTCATGAAAAAGTCAATACGCAGGGGTTTGGTCTTGGTCAAGGGCTGTCGCTCCGGGGTTCACGTGTTCGTCACGGATTTTGCCTGGTGCTGGTAGCGCGGTCGCTGGGTATTATATAACAAATTGAAAAAAAACAATAAAAAATGAATACAGAACCTGTGTTCGTTGTCTTTGAAGGCCTTTTCTGCGCTGCTCATATTGCTGCCAAAGCACATTTATATACCGTCTTCGTTTGCGACCAAGAGGTTTTCATGAGTCTCTCTTCAGGTAATCGTTGCATCCAAATTATTAAATTGGTATAGTGGTACAATCATTAAACCAAGAGCTGTTCGGTGGTCCGGTGCAGCGCTGGATTTTTTAAGGGGGGAGTCCCGTATGTTTCAAACCCGTATTCATGGGCGTGGTGGTCAGGGGGTCGTGACGGCAGCCGAGATGCTGTCCATCGCTGCGTTTTTGGAGAACAGGCACGCGCAGGCCTTCCCAAACTTCGGATCCGAGCGCACCGGTGCCCCGGTGGTGGCCTTCTGTCGTATGGATGACAAGGAAATCCGGCTACGAGAACCTGTAATGGCACCGGATGCGGTTCTTATTCAGGACCCCACATTATTGCAACAGGTGGATGTCTTTCAAGGTCTGCGCCAGGATGGGTTCATGCTGATCAATTCCGCCAGGAGTTTTGAGGCGCTGGGCATTGGAGATATTGCCCGAAACATGAATCCACTGCGTTGTGTGTGCGTCCCTGCCACCGAACTGGCTTTGAGATTTCTGGGCCGTCCCATGCCCAATGCGGTGCTATTGGGGGCCTTTGCCAGGCTTTCCGGTCGTCTTGCCGTTGATTCCGTGGCAGCCGCCGTGCGCACTAAATTTTCTGGTGTCGTGGCTGAAAAAAATATCACGGCTGCGCGTGCAGCCTTTGATGAAGTAGACCGACAACTGACGCAACAGGCAGGAGTAACGCACTCATGACACTCAAGCAAATCGAAGGTTCTCAAGGAGTGGCCGAAGCCGTAGCCTTATGTCGCCCCGAAGTGATCTGCGCTTATCCCATCAGCCCGCAAACGCACATCGTGGAGGGGTTGGGGGAAATGGTCAAAGCGGGCCAACTCAGGGCTGAGTTTTTGAATGTGGAATCCGAGTTTGCTGCCATGAGCGTGGCCATCGGTTCCTCTGCGGCTGGAGCCAGAACTTATACGGCAACGGCTTCCCAGGGGCTGCTGTTCATGGCCGAGGCGGTATTCAATGCCTCGGGGCTTGGACTGCCAATTGTCATGACCATTGCCAACCGGGCCATTGGAGCACCCATCAATATCTGGAACGACCATTCCGATTCCATGAGTTTGCGCGATTGTGGTTGGATCCAGTTATTCGCGGAGACCAATCAGGAGGCCATCGACCTGCATATCCAGGCCTTTAAATTGGCGGAAGAACTCTCGGTGCCGGTCATGGTGTGCATGGATGGTTTCATTCTCACCCATGCCTACGAACGGGTGGATGTTCCTTCACAGGAACAAGTGGATGCCTTTTTGCCATCCTTCGAACCGCGGCAGGTACTGGACCCGGCTCGTCCGGTCTCCATTGGCGCCATGGTTGGCCCGGAAGCCTATACCGAGGTGAGGGTTTTGGCCCATGCCAAACAGATTCAGGCGTTGACCTTGATCCCGGAAATTGCTGCCGAGTTCAAAGCCCATTTTGGGCGTGATTCCGGTGGGTTGATTCAACCGTACTGTTGTGATGGTGCGCACACAGTCGTCATTGCCCTGGGCTCGGTATTGGGAACGATCAAGGACGTGGTGGATGAATTGCGCGCACAAGGCTGTGCCCTTGGTGTGCTGGGGATTACCTCCTTCCGCCCCTTTCCGTTGATGGAGATCAGGCAAGCTCTGCTCGGCTGTCAGCGGGTACTGGTGTTGGAAAAAAGTTTTGCCGTGGGTGTGGGCGGCATCGTTGCTACCAACGTGCGCATGGCCCTGGATGGTACCGGGCAGAAGGTCTTGACCGTGGTGGCCGGTCTGGGTGGACGAGCAATTACCAAAAGCAGTCTTGCCGCCACCTTGGTTGCGGCCATGAATGATCAACTGGAGCCCTTCAGCTTCATGGATCTGCAGCATGAGGTGGTTGATCGGGCTCTGGGGCGTGAACGCCAGATTCGGCGCTCAGGGCCGGTTGCCGAATCGGTCTTGCGGGATATCGGTGTTGTGGCTTCCAAAATCAGTTAAAGGATCCTCTTTATGTCCCATCAACCTGTGAAGTTTTACCAAACCGGCACGTTCACGGTAGGCAATCGCCTGCTGGATGAATCTATCCGCTCCGTTCAAGCCACCAAGACCCGCAGCAATTCTCTCAACTCCGGCCACCGTGCCTGCCAGGGGTGTGGCGAAGCATTAGGCGCTCGCTATGCCCTCGATGCTGCCATGGATGTGTCACAGCGTCAGCTGATCGCTGCCAATGCCACGGGATGTCTGGAAGTATTTTCTACACCCTATCCGGAAACCTCCTGGCAATTACCCTGGATTCACTCCCTATTTGGCAATGCGGCAGCAGTTGCCACCGGGATTGCCGCCGCCTTGCGAGCCAAGGGTCGCTCGGATGTGCGGGTCATTGCCCAAGGCGGTGACGGAGGAACGACGGATATCGGATTTGGGTGCTTGTCGGGAATGTTTGAGCGCAACGATGATGTTCTTTACCTCTGTTACGACAACGAGGCCTACATGAATACCGGCGTGCAACGCTCATCGGCCACCCCTCCTGCCGTACGGACAGCAACGACCATGCCGCTGGGGGCCGAGCCTGGCAACCCCTTCGGACAGGGAAAATTTGTGCCCACCATTGCCATGGCCCACCGCATTCCTTATGTGGCCACTGCTACCGTGGCAGATCTGTTTGATCTGGAATACAAGGTGAAGAAGGCCATTCAGATCCGGGGGGCCAAATATCTCCATATTTTTGTTCCCTGCCCTCTGGGTTGGGGGGCAGCGTCCAGCGATACCATCAAGCTGGCAGATATGGCCAAGGAGTGTGGTTTGTTTCCAGTGTTTGAAGCCGAGCACGGAAAAGTGACGGGTGTGTCAAAAATAAGGAAGCTGATCCCGGTGGAGGATTACCTCAAGCTGCAACGGCGGTACGCCCATCTGTTTGGTAAAGCACCCGCCACCGACGTCATTTCAAAAATCCAGGCCCGTGCGGATGAGAATATCCGTACGTACGGTCTGCTCGACACGGATGTACGCTGACAGGACTAATCCCACCATGAACAAGCCCTTTGCAATCACCCTGGATGTGGGGTCTTCCCTTGCCAACAAGACCGGGTCCTGGAGGACTCAACGCCCGGTCTATCTGAATCGCAAGCCGCCCTGTAATCACCAATGTCCGGCAGGAGAGAATATACAGCGCTGGTTGTATCTGGCCGAAGAACACCAGTACGAAGCCGCCTGGCGCGTCATCATGGAGGACAACCCATTTCCGGCGGTGATGGGGCGAGTGTGCTATCACAGTTGTGAAAAAGTCTGTAATCGTGGCCAGGTGGATCTGCCGGTGGGCATCAACTCGGTAGAGCGTTTTCTGGGGGATCAGGCCATCAAACACGACTGGCAAGTGACGCCAGGAGCACCCACAGGCAAGAAAGTGCTGGTAGTGGGGGCTGGCCCCTCGGGGTTATCTGCAGCGTATCATTTGGCACGCTCGGGGCATGCGGTCACCGTCCTGGAGGCCAATGACAAGGCGGGCGGCATGTTGCGCTATGGCATTCCCAAATATCGTCTGCCCCGGGAGAAATTAAATGTGGAAATTGCGCGCATCAAAAGACTGGGAGTGGACATTCAACTGCGTACTCGGGTGACGGATTTTGCGGCCACTCTCGCGGCTGGTCACTATGATGCGTGTTATCTGGCGTTGGGGTTACAGCGCCCGCGCCTGGAATCCCTTCCGCAGCAAGGGGCTCTGCCTGTGCTGGATGCAATCTCGGTATTGCGCGCTGTAGAGCTTGAAGAATCGGTCGCCCTGCTGGGTCATGTGGTGGTCTATGGGGGGGGCAATACGGCCATCGATGTGGCGCGCTCTGCCATTCGTCTGGGAGCCTTATCTGCCACGGTGGTGGTGTTGGAAGCGCGGGATCAAATGCCGGCCCATCCCGAGGAAGTCAGAGAAGGGCTGGAGGAGGGAATCACGCTGCTCAATTTGAGAAAAATCATCCAGATCCAGGACCATACGTTGACTCTGGAAATCATGGTGTCCGGAGAAGGCCGCGAAACTCTGCCCACTGGCCAAACCGAAGCGCTGCACGCCGATGTACTGGTGCAAGCCTTGGGGCAAGCGGGCGACTATTCCTTGTTTTCCAGTCTACCACAAGAAGTGACCATGCAGAACGGGGCGGTGTTGGTGGATCGGAACGGGATGACTTCCCTCGCAGGGGTATTTGCGGGGGGCGATATGACTCCTTCAGCGCGCAATGCCACTGCGGCCATTGGTGCGGGAAAAAAAGCCGCACGCCACATCGACCGATTTCTGAGCGGGGCGGTGGAATCTGCCTGTCTTCCCCAGGAACTGGCTGATATTCGGTGGATGAACACGCGCTACTATTCCGAGGCACCACGAACCATTCGTCCCATTCTCGACGTGGTTCGTCGCACTTCTGGCTTTGCAGAAGTGGTGGGCAATCTGGACGAGGACACGGCTCTGTTTGAAGCGCGTCGTTGCATGAGTTGCGGCAACTGTTTTGAATGTGATAATTGTTACGGGGTATGCCCGGATAACGCAGTGATCAAATTGGGTCCGGGCAATCGTTTCAAGATTAACTACGACTACTGTAAAGGATGCGGAATTTGCGCTGCCGAATGTCCCTGTGGGGCCATTCGCATGGAAACCGAGCAAATTTGATTCCGCCTATTGCCAAGACGTGCAAGGCGCCAAGGCGGGCGCGTTGCACGTGTTCAGGTTTGAGAGACTTCGCTTAATCGCCGCTGGGCCACGAAGCGCCGCTCCTCCTCCCTGAGATTGTCGGCCATGCTCTTGCGCACGAACTCGATATGCCGTTGCGCGGCCTGCGCGGCCTCATCCGGACGATGTTCCCGGATGGCTTGCCAGATGTCCCGGTGCTGATCCTGAAGCAGCTCCCAGCGTTGGGGGCGCGCGTGCAGAAAAGTCAGGTTACTGGTGATGTGGCCGTGTATGACGCGCATCAAACTGGCGGCCAGATGCCCGATGAGGACGTTATGAGAGGCTTCGGCAATGACCTGATGAAAGGCCACGTCCACATCGATGCAGGAATTCAGGTCATTGCTGGCATAGACTTCATTTAAATTGGCATAGGCCACATCGAGCCGTTCGATGTCGGCTTCGGTGGCACGGTCGGCGGCCAGATAAGCCGCATGACTCTCCAACATTTGCCTGAATTCCAGCAGGTCGCTCTGCAGCAAGGGGTGACCTTTCAACATGTCCTGCCACGGGTCGACAAAATGCGCGTCCAGGCGGTCGGTGACGTAATTCCCCCCCCCATGGCGGGTGGAGATCAAGCCCTTCGATACCAGTTTTTGAATGGCTTCACGTAAGGTGGTTCGGGAAACACCGAACTCGAGGGCAAGATCACGCTCGGATTTTAGTCGATCATTGGGTTTGAGCGTGCCTTCGATGATGCGCTTTTCCAGTTCCTCTGCAACGGCATCGGACATGCGAGGAACCGAAATCTTCTGTGTATTCATTTTGACTTTTCAAGTGACAGCAGGAGCTCGCTGTTATTGTACGTGATGCACTGGGTACTTGGTAGGCGTGACCTGCTCGAAACCTTGCAACAGCGTGTTACAAAACTGAAAACCTCGCCCCAAGGTTTGCCTGGGGCAAGGTTTTGTCGTTCCGGCACGGGGGATCATGACCCGCCGGCAAATATTGGCACTTAGAAACGATGGACGATACCGCCACCCACGGTGTCGAAGGTGAGGGGGCCCGAGGCGGCCACCACTGGTGCACCGTTCTTTTCATCATGCATGTAACCGGCATACAGATTGGTGCGCTTGCTCAAATCATAATCCACCAGAAAGGACGTATAACGATCGCCTCCGGAAGGGTTTCCAGAGCCTGGGGCATAAGTGCTTTGATTGGCGTTGGCTGCGTAAGTACCGGCCTTTACGACCACATCGTATTGGGCCACAGAAAATTTCAGTTTGGGGGTGGCCTGATAATTGGCACCAAACCAGTAAACGTTGTATTCCTTGACCCCATTGAGAACAGTGGAACCAGACCCAATCGGATTGAGCGTATAGGTGTAAAGTTGCGTCATTCCGGCCAAGGGGCTGGAGGCGCCGTTACCGGTGGGAGTACTCCAACGAATATTCTGTACCCCCAGTTTCAGATTGAGAGCGTCGGTGGCCGAATAGCGCAGAGCCCCGGTAAAGGAATGCAGATCCATGAATTCGGCATTGACCGTGTTTGCTTGGGGTGCCGCACCGATCTGCGTGGTATCGCGCGCATATTGGCCAACGACTTCCACCCCAAAACGATCGCGTTCCAAACCCAGGCCCAGCTGGCCGGAGTTACGCTCTGAATTGTTGCCGGCCATGCCACCAAAGCCGTACATGGCGTTCAGATCCACGCCATAGAATTTGTTGGAATACTTCACCGCGTTATCCACACGGGCGCTATCCGTGGCGCCACCGCCACCGTAGAAGCCCGAGAAGTTGATGGGTGAGAACATCTGGGCGTTGACCGGGTCATAACCGCCCGCTGTGGCGGTGATGACATCCAGATCCAGACTGTTTTGACGTCCGAAAGTGAGGGCCCCATAGGCGGTATTACTTACGCCGACAAAGGCATTGCGGCCAAAGAGCTGGTTGTTCAGGCTGGTGTCGGCAATCATGTTGGAGCTACCGGCTCCACACAGATAGGGTTTTGCGCCAGGTTGGCAGGAACCTGCCAGGGCCGAAGTGCCCAGGGCGCCAGTGCCCACGCTGAAAGCGGATTCCAGCTGGAAGAAAGCCTTGTTGCCATTGCCCAGATCTTCCCACCCCTTCACGCCCCAACGGGTTTGCTTTTCACCGCCGTTCATCATGCCGGTGGTGGTTCCCAATTTTTGTGGGGAAACACCAATGGGCACAGCACCCGTTACGAATGTGGGGCTGAAGTCACCGGCGTGGGACAGGGTGGCTACGCCCACATCCAAAATGCCGTACAGACTGACGTCCGCCCGGGCCGTACCGGCGATGGTGCTCAATGCGGCCATTGCCACTAAAGTCTTTTTCATGCTGCAAACTCCCTGTGTGAGGTGGTTATGAGGTGTGTTGTCAGTAACGCTTGTTGTCCTGGTGCAATCTGCTTCCTGCTCCTGCTGCTCTCCTGCCTGGCACGTCACTGGTACGGTCGTGTTTGGCCCAGTGGCCGTCTGTGAAAGAGGCGGCACGATTCAAGGTCCGGGGACGCTGAACCGCGCCGTGCCAAAGGGGAGGGTAATTCGGGTGTCTCCTCGTGTATGGTTTATTGGTCCAACCTTTTTGCGCATTGTAATGAATGTGTAATATAAGTCAAGGGGGGGTGAAGCAATTTGTGGGTATGCGGATGAAAATAATTCTTGTAAAACGCGTTTCTGTAGTAATTTTGTAGATGAGTGACCGGCTATATATAGCATAAAGCGGTCTTCATTAATCCGTAAAATGATAAATAACAGATTGATTTTAATGTGTAAAAATAAAATTATACCTGGGGGTTCCCCAGGAAGATGATTGGGCGGGGCGATTGTGCAGAATCATTTTACTTTGGGGTGATTGAGCGCTCAGGGAGAGCGCTATTCCTGTGCAATCCAGCGATCAGTGGGCCGTTACAAGACGTTATTTGAGGTGGTGCCATTATAAGACAAAATGTAAATTGGTCTTATGGTAAGACTCAACATACGGGATGGTTGAATGCCGGGAGTTGGTAGGGCGTTTCAGGGGGTCGCCGCGCAGGTGCAAAGCGATTTGGCTGGGTAGTAAACGGCCGAGCTACGTAAGGAGTTTCATACGTAAGGGGTTTCAGGAGCTTTCGGTGGCCGGTTTGATCCAGTCCAGCGTCAGAATCTCGTAACTGACGTTACAAGGGGTTCCCATCTGCTTCATAGCCTGGCGTATGGCTGGTATTGGCAGAGGACAATATCCCGGCGCCGGAACAGTGGCGCCGATTGCTTTAAGGGAATGCAAAAAAACTCTGGCATTAGCGAAGGAAAGCGTCATGGTGTAGGACGATACCTGGCTGTGGGGAAGCAGGCTCGACAGAAAATTGGCATTGGGATATGTGGGCGTTCCAGATTGTTGACCTTGTGCGGCCACGGCTGTGCGCCATTGAATCAGGCTTTCTTCCCCCAGCATCGTCAGAATCAAGCGACCCCCTGGTGTCAGGCAACGGGCCAACTGTTGCAAGGCCATTGGCAGATCCTCAAACCATTGTGCCGCCAGATTGGAGACTATCAAATCCACGCTGCAAGCCGGCAAGTCCGGGTTGGATCCATCCAGTAAACGAAACTGGGCGGCGCTGGCGGAAAATCGATTGCGAGTGGCTTGTACCATGGACGGAGCAATGTCGGTAACGAGCCATTGCCCCGGAATTCTTGGCAGCAGTAGCTGCGTGAGATAGCCAGTTCCACAGCCGATTTCCAGCACTTTGGGATGGTCCCAAGGCGTTTCGAGCACCTTGCACGCCAGGGATTGTGCAGCCCGCCATTGAAGTTCCGCTGCGCCCTCGTAGGTGGCACTGGCCT
>DAIDKJ010000006.1 GCA_027450105.1 Ferrovum sp. | reverse complement strand
CGCAAGGCAGTGTCAAAACACATTGCTCACGGGCGGTGCATTCTTTGTCTGTCCTACTAGCTGCTCGAGGGATTACCCTATGAACGAATTCGACATTGCCCAGCGCATCATTCGCCAGCTGGATGAAGGCATCAACCAGCTCGACCCCGAGCAGGCCGGTCGCTTGTACACTCTGCGCCAGAAGGCGCTGGCACAGGTTCCCATGGCGCAACAGCCGGCACGATTCGATGCGCTGGCTTCCGCCCATGTGCACGCCCATGGTCGCAGCGCGTTGCACCCCAGAGGACAACATGGTTCTCCGTTCGTGCGCATGATGGGGATTACCCTGCTCATGGCGCTGACGATTTACATGTTGGTCGACTGGTCGGGCGATGGCGATGATGACAACGGTCAACTGGATGCCAAATTACTTTCCAGCGAAATTTCGCCGCAAACGTTTGCTCAAAAAGATTTCGGTGCATGGCTGCAAGAAACGCGCTAATCCTCTTTTTTGCGCTTCTGCTTGGTGCCTGGACCCCTTCCTGGAGTCAGAGTGCCCTTTTGCGCTGGGACGCCCTGAGTCCCGATCAAAAGGCGATTCTGGCGCCTGCAAAAAAAGACTGGGACACGCTCACCCAAACCCAACGGGTACGCCTGGTCAATGCCGCCAAACATTATCCTCAGCTCACACCGGCCGAACAGGCCCGCTTTCAAGCCCGTATTCCCGAGTGGACTCACTTGCCACGGGAGCAGCGCGAAACTGCACGCCAGAATTTCAAAACCTGGCGCAATCTACCCCCTGAAAAACGGGCACAGTTAAAATCCCATCTGCAGGCAAAATCCCTTGCCTCGCCCCCACAAGGCCCTTCGACTCCGGCAGTCCCGCCGGCCTCTGGCCCGATAACCCCCGTCCTGCCCGCTGCCGGAGCAAGCGCCCCACAAACCTCGCCCTCCGTGCAAAGCGGCTTACCGGCCACGGGCACCACCGCGCCAAGCAGCGTATCGGCGCCCATTTCAGGACCCTCTTACTGATGCCCATCCGCCTTCCCTTATGGCCCCGACTCGTTTGCATGATTTATGAGGCATTGATCGTTGCAGGCATTCTCATGGCTGCAGGTCTGCCCTTCGTCATGGTGACTCATTACGGACAACATCCCGAATTCCGGATGGGCTATCGCCTGTACTTGTTTGTGGTTCTGGGTTTGTATTTCAGTTACTTCTGGCATCGCGGTGGACAAACAGTCCCCATGAAAACCTGGCGTCTGCAACTGGTGGATCAGGCCCAGCAGCCGCCATCCTGGTCCCGTTGCTTTGGGCGTTACCTGCTGGCCTGGGTGGGCCTCTTGTCCGGCTTCAGCCTGCTCTGGGTTGCTTTGGACCGCGAAGGGCAATTTCTGCACGACCGCATGCTGGGATTACGCCTGATCCGGGTCACTTACCCCACTTGAAGGACTGCGAGCCCGGATGGCACTGATCACCTGCTGGAGCGCAACCCATACCAACCTTCAGGCGTTACGTTCGGTCCACCAACCCAAAAGAAAGGCCAGTGCCAAAAAGATCAGGCTGGGCGCCAGACCGCTCAAAGCCGGGTTCCAGTTGTTGAGTTGCCCCAAATAGGAAAAAAAGCGCCCAAACAAATAAAACCCCAAACCCAGTCCGATTCCGATCATGATGCGCATACCCACTGCGCCTGCCCGTGGGCGTTGCAAGGCAAAGGGCAAGGCCAGCAGCATCATCACCAGAATGGAAAAGGGGTACAGCACCTTGCTCCATTCGGCAATTTCAAAACGCACCGTCTGCTGCCGGTTATCTCGCAAATGCTGGATATACCCCAGAAGATTCCACACGGACATCTGCTCGGGTTCCACCAGCAGGGTGGACATCACCTGTGGGGTGATGACCGAGTTCCAGGTGATTTGATCCTCGTGGGTCACGCTCACCCCCTGCTCGGAAAAGGTGGTGCGCTGCACATCGGTCAACACCCATTGGTGATCCTGCAAATAAACCGCCTTCTGCGCTGTGCTGATGCGGCGTAAACGACGCTCTGGATCAAAGTCGTAAATGCGCAGATCGCGCAGGGACTTGTCTGGCATGAGTTCACGCACATTGATGAAACTGCCTTGGTCCTTCACCCAGATGCCAGAGCGAAACTGGGTGGCCACGAAATTATTCAGGGCCTTCAGGCGCCACTGCTGTGCTGCCTCTTCCGAGACCGGCATGAGGAACTCGCCTAACAGGAAAGCGGCCAATACAAACATGACGCCCACGCGCATCAGTGCCAAAGCCAATCGATTCCGGGACATGCCCGAGGCGCGCATGACGGTGATTTCTGAATGCACCGCCAGATTGCTCAACCCGTACAGGGTACCAATCAGGGCGGCAATGGGAAAAAGCTCATAGGCATGGCCGGGAATGGCCAGGGTTACAAACACGAACATCTGCCAGATCTGGTAACTGCCTTTGCCCAGATCGTTCAGTTCATGAATCAGATCAAAAAAGGAAAACAAAAAAATCAGGGCTGCAAAAACCAGCCCTGTGCCAAACAAGACTTCCCGGGCAAGATAACGATTGAGCAGTCTCACCCGGGAATGGCCTACAGAGTTTCTTTCAATTGACTCAGGATGGCGGGGTTTTCCAGGGTGGAAATATCTTGCGTGACTTCGTCACCCTTGGCAATGACGCGCAGCAAGCGACGCATGATTTTTCCGGAACGGGTTTTGGGAAGATTATCTCCAAAGCGAATTTCCTTGGGTTTGGCAATGGGGCCGATTTCCTTTCCAACCCAATTGCGCAGTTCGGTGGCGATCTTCTTGGCCTCGTCACCTTCGGGACGTGCCTGTTTGAGAACCACGTAGGCCACGATAGCTTCACCGGTCATGTCGTCGGGCCGGCCCACAACGGCTGCTTCTGCCACCAGGGGATTGGCCACCAGTGCCGATTCGATTTCCATGGTTCCCATCCGGTGGCCGGACACGTTCAGCACATCATCGATGCGCCCGGTGATGGTGAAATAGCCGGATTTCTCATCCCGGATCGCCCCATCTCCGGCCAGATAATACCCTTGCAACTCGGCGGGGTAATAGCTTTTCTGGAAACGTTCGGGATCACCCCAGATGGTACGAATCATGGCTGGCCAGGGACGCTTCACCACCAGGATTCCGCCTTGACCATTGGGCATGTCATGCCCGGTTTCATCCACGATGGCCGCTTCAATACCTGGCAGGGGGAGCGTGCAGGAACCCGGTACCAGCGGGGTGGCTCCGGGCAAGGGGGTAATCATGTGACCACCGGTTTCGGTTTGCCAGAAGGTATCCACGATGGGGCAGCGCTCATGCCCCACGTTTTTGTAATACCACATCCAGGCTTCGGGGTTGATGGGTTCTCCCACCGACCCCAGCAAGCGCAAGGTGGAGAGATTGAAATTGCGCGGATGGGCAGCGGGATCGGCATCCGAGGCCTTGATCAGGGAACGAATGGCGGTGGGCGCGGTATAAAAAACCGTGACTCCATGGCGTGCAATCATGTCCCAGAAACGGCCCGCATTGGGGTACGTGGGAACCCCTTCAAACACCACTTGAGTGGCGCCCACAGCCAGAGGACCATAAGCAATGTAGGAATGGCCGGTTACCCAGCCAATATCTGCGGTACACCAGAACACATCGGCAGGCTTGATATCAAAAACCCAGGTCATGGTCAGTGAAGCCCACAGCAGGTAGCCGCCCGTGGAATGTTGCACCCCTTTGGGTTTTCCCGTGGAGCCAGACGTGTACAGCACGAACAGGGGATGCTCGGCACTGACCCACTCGGGCTCACAGGTTTCGGGTTGCCCTTCCTCCACCGCGTGCATCCAGTGATCGCGACCAGCCACGAAGGGAATATTTCCTCCGGTGCGCTGATAGATCACCACCGTCTTGAGGGCTTCACATCCCCCCAAGGCAAGCGCCTCGTCCACGATGGTCTTCAAGGGCAGGCTTTTACCGCCACGACGCTGTTCGTCGGCAGTGATCAGGGCTGTCGCCCCCACGTCCACAATCCGCTCCTGCAAGGATTTGGCAGAAAAGCCACCAAACACGACCGAATGCGTAGCGCCAATGCGCGCACAAGCCTGCATGGCCACCACGCCTTCGATGGACATGGGGATATAAATGACAACGCGATCGCCTTTGCCTACTCCCAATGCCTTGAGTCCGTTGGCAAAGCGGCAGACACGGGCATACAGCGCCTGATAGGTGATGCTGGTGACGCTGCCGTCATCCGCCTCAAACAGAATGGCTGTCTTTTGGGCATTACCCTTTTGAATCTGGCGCTCCAGACAGTTATAGGACGCATTGGTCAAACCATCTTCAAACCATTTGAAGAACGGCGGATTGGATTCGTCCAGCACCTTGGTAAACGGGCGTTGCCAATAGAGGTTTTCCTTGGCCAAGCGTCCCCAGAATGCATCGGGATCCTGCCGGGCCTCTGCACAAAGGGCGTGGTACGCTTCCATGCCGGAAACGTTGGCCTGTGCCACAAAAGATGGATCTGGCGAAAACAACCGATTTTCGTGGTGCAGAACTTCCGTAGACATGAAACCTCCCTTTCGTTAGATTTGACTCATTGGCCCCTGCATCCAAATCCGGCAGGAAGCCGGCATTATAGCCTGAACACCGTGCAAGAGGAGTGCGTCTTGTTCTGGTAGAGTAACGACTTGGCTGAATCTCTTCAGGAGCATATGCAGTGACTACCACCCCATCCCTTGCACCCACCGTGCTGATCGATCCGGAGCACCTCATCGAGAGCCTTGCTGCCGCATTGCAGTATATTTCCTGCTATCACCCCTTGGACTACATCCGGGCACTGGGCCAAGCTTATGAGGTGGAACAATCGCCGGCAGCGCGCGATGCCATTGCCCAAATCCTGACCAACTCCCGCATGTGTGCCGAGGGCCGCCGCCCGCTGTGCCAGGACACCGGAATCGTGAATGTATTCATGAAGATCGGCATGAATGTTCGCTTCAATACGCAGCTTGCACTGGAGGATCTGGTCAACGAAGGGGTCCGGCGCGCTTACCTGAACCCCGATAATCCCCTGCGGGCCTCGGTACTGGCTGATCCAGCCGGAACCCGCCGCAACACCCGCGACAACACGCCGGCCGTACTGCATATCTCCCTGGTGCCGGGCAGCCAGGTGGATATCACGGTGGCCGCCAAGGGGGGCGGGTCGGAAAACAAGTCTAAATTCATCATGCTCAATCCCTCCGACTCCATCGTGGATTGGGTACTCAAGACGGTCCCCACCATGGGCGCGGGCTGGTGCCCCCCCGGCATGCTGGGATTGGGCATTGGTGGTACGGCAGAAAAAGCCATGTTGCTGGCCAAAGAATCCCTCATGGATCCCATCGACATGCCCTTGCTCAAGGCGCGTGGTGCGCAAAACAGCATCGAGGCGTTGCGCATCGAATTATTTGACAAGGTCAACGCACTGGGCATTGGTGCCCAAGGATTGGGCGGTTTGAGTACCGTTCTGGATGTAAAAATCCTGGATTACCCCACCCATGCGGCATCCCTGCCCGTGGCCATGATCCCTAACTGTGCTGCCACCCGTCATGCGCATTTGGTGCTGGACGGAAGCGGTCCGGTCTTCCTCACCCCACCCACCCTCAGCGACTGGCCCCAGGTCACTTGGCAAGCTTCCCCCAGCGCCCGCCGGGTGGATTTGTCACGCCTTACACGATCCGACATCCTGGCCTGGAAGCCAGGAGAAACCCTGCTTCTCAATGGCAAACTGCTCACCGGCCGGGATGCCGCCCACAAACGGATTGCCGATCTCTTTGCCCAGGGGCAGAGCCTCCCACCCGAATTGGACTTCACCAATCGTTTCATCTATTACGTGGGGCCGGTAGATCCGGTGCGCGATGAAGTGGTAGGCCCGGCCGGCCCCACCACAGCCACTCGCATGGACAAATTCACGGCCATGATGCTGGAAAAAACCGGGTTACTGGGAATGATCGGTAAAGCTGAACGTGGCCCCGCGGCCATCGAGGCCATACGAGCGCACCGTTCGGTCTCTCTCATCGCCGTCGGGGGTGCGGCCTACCTCGTCTCCAAAGCCATTCGGCACTCACGTGTCGTCGCCTTTCCCGAGCTTGGCATGGAAGCCGTCTATGAGTTTGAAGTGGAAGACATGCCCGTCACCGTGGCCGTGGACTCTCAAGGCGAGTCCGTGCATCAAAGCGGTCCGGCGGAATGGAAGCTACGCATCAGTGATATTTCCGTGCACCACAAACCCTGATGCGTGCAGAGACGCGCCCGGAGCCATTCCAGCCAACAACCGGGCGTTAGGCCGCTTTCTGGTTGCGTACCGAGGGACACTGCTGCAATTCCAGCAAAATGGTATGCACGCGTCGGGCTCGATTCAGGGCCGTGGTCTCCCGATGCGCGACCCGCAGGCGATCCGGCCCCACCAGACGGTAACCGGTTTTTCGGTGTAACAAGGCAATCAGATCCTCTGGTGCCAGCGGGGTCTGTGCCGAGAACTGCAGGGTGACGCTGTCCTCATTGGCATCCACTTTCCGTATTCCCAGAAGATGACTGACCAGGCGCAAGCGGTGGCATTCCAACAAAACCTGCGCCGCTTCGGGCAATAAACCGAAGCGATCGATCAACTCCTCCTGCAGGGCATCCAACGCGCTCTGTTCAGCGCAATTGGCCAACCGTTTGTACAGCACCAGGCGCTCCTGGATATCCCCACAAAAGTCTGCTGGCAGCAAAGCAGGCGCATGCAGATTGATTTCGGTGGTGACTTCCAGGGGGGCTTCCATATCCCAGGTCTTGCCTTGGCGTAGGGCTTTCACCGCCTGATTGAGCAGTTCCGTGTAGAGATTGAACCCCACCTCCTGAATCTCGCCACTTTGCGAATCACCCAGCACTTCGCCAGCACCGCGAATTTCCAGATCCTGCATGGCCAGATAAAACCCGGAGCCCAGCTCCTCCATGGCCTGGATGGCTTCCAGGCGTTTTTGCGCCAATGGAGTCAAAGCCTCGGGTGGTGGCGTCAACAAATACGCATAGGCCTGATGGTGAGATCGTCCCACCCGGCCACGCAATTGATGTAACTGCGCCAGACCGAATCGATCGGCACGATGAATGATGATGGTATTGGCTGTGGGCACATCGATGCCGGTTTCGATGATGGTGGAGCAGAGCAGGACATTGGACTGCTGGTGATAAAACTCGCGCATGACCCGTTCCAGTTCCCGTTCATGTAATTGTCCGTGGGCGACAGCAATCCGCGCTTCGGGCAACAAGCGGGTCAGTTCATCGCGCATGTTGTCCATGGTGTCCACCTCGTTATACAGGAAGTAGATCTGGCCACCACGTTTGAGTTCGCGCAGGGCCGCTTCGCGAATGATGCTGGGGGCATGGGGATAGACGAAGGTTTTGATGGCCAAGCGTTTTTGGGGGGCTGTGGCGATGACTGAAAAATCGCGCAGCCCCTCCAGCGACAGCGCCAGGGTGCGCGGAATGGGCGTTGCGGTCAGGGTCAGCACATCCACCTCGGCACGCAAGGCTTTGAGACGATCTTTCTGGCGCACGCCAAAACGATGCTCTTCGTCGATGATGACCAGTCCCAGATTGGCAAACTGCACACTTTCCGCAATCAGCTTATGAGTGCCGATGACGATATCCACCTGCCCCTGGCGCAGGCCCTCCAGCGCTGCTTGTGTTTCTTTGGTACTGCGAAACCGGGACAGTTCGGCGATGCGCACGGGCCATTGGGCAAAGCGATCCGTAAAGGTTTGAAAGTGCTGTTCGGCCAACAAGGTGGTGGGTACCAGAATGGCCACCTGCTTACCCGCGTTGACTGCCAAAAACGCCGCACGCATGGCCACTTCGGTTTTGCCAAAGCCCACATCACCACAGATTAGCCGATCCATGGGTTTGCCCGATTGCATGTCGGCCATCACCGCAGCAATGGCCGCAGCCTGATCAGGGGTTTCCTCAAAATCAAACCCCAGCGCAAAGGTGTTGTAATCCAGTTCGTTTAGAGGAAAAGCAAAACCCGAACGTGCCGCGCGGCGGGCATAGAGGTCTAGCAGTTCGGCAGCCGTGTCCCGCGCTTGAAGGGCTGCACGGCGTCTGGCCTTTTCCCATTGGCCACTTCCCAGTTTGTGCAGGGGTGCATTTTCTGCCGGTCCTCCGGTATAGCGTCCGATCAGATGCAGTTGGGATACCGGTACATACAGGGAATCATTTCCCGCATACTGCACATGTAAAAACTCGGTATTCCCTTCGCCCACGTCCAGATCCACCAAACCCAGAAAGCGGCCAATGCCGTGATCTACGTGCACCACGGGATCGCCCACCCGTACTTCGGACAAATCCTTGAGCAAGGTGTCGGCCTGGTTACGGCCGGTCTTGTCACGCCGTCGGGTCTGCCGCACCTGGGTTTTGTACAGGTCGGATTCGGTCACCACCGCCAGGGCTTCTTGCGGCAAGACAAAGCCTTGCGTCAGGGGACCTACCGCGATTCCTACGTCCATGCCCCCGGACATGAAATCGGCCCAGGAGTCCGTCGTCATGACCTGTAAGCCAAAACTGGAAAACATCTGGATCATGGTTTCGCGACGGCCCAGACTTTCGGCCAGGATGAGGACACGCCCCTGGAAATGGTGAAGGAACTGCTGGAGTTTTTCTATGGGCACTGCCGCCTGACGGGATAACTCCAATGCCGGCAACCCTTGGGCTATTTCCTCGACTTGCCGTTCAGGGGCAACGGGTTGATCCCTTTCCAGCCAGGTGGCGGTATCCGTCGAATCCGCAAGATCCTCCCCTGACGCCAGGGGCAATGGATTGGTATCAGTCTGTAGAAGCGCTGGAGTGGGTCGAATTTTCCATTGGGGGTAAGCCTTCAAGGCAACAAAAAACTGCTCTTCCGTCAAAAATAGTTCCTGTGGCTCGAGTATGGGATGGGTACGGTCTCCCTTGAGAGATTCACAACGCGCCCGAGTGGAGGTCCAAAATTCGCGCAAGGCCGTGGATACCTCCTGATGCAGGCAGACCGTAGCCCCTGCAGGGATGTAATCGAAGAGCGTGGCGCAGTGGTCAAAAAACAGCGGCAGGTAGTACTCCACCCCACCTGGGGCCAAACCATTGCCCACATCCCGGTACAGGGAACAGCGCGATGGATCCCCTTCGAAACGCTCTCGAAAACGCTCCCGAAACCCCAGCCGTCCCTTCTCATCCAAAGGAAACTCCCGCGCTGGCAGCAGTCGGATTTCCGGAACCGGGTAGAGAGAACGCTGCGTATCCACATCAAAGGTCCGCAGGGTATCCACCTCCGTATCCATCAGTTCGATGCGATAAGGCACCGGGCTCCCCATGGGAAACAGATCGATCAATCCTCCCCGCAAGCAATATTCTCCGGGCTTGAGTACCTGGGTAACGGGCGCATAGCCGGCCAGATTCATCTGGGCACGAAATTCGGTCAGATCCAGCGACTGGCCCTTGTGCACATGAAACGTATAAGCGGCCAGATACCGGGGCGGGGGTAGGCGGGTCAAGGCAGTGGTTGCCGGGACCAGCGCCACCTGACAGGGACCCCGAAGAAAGTGCCAGAGTGTGGCCAGACGCTCGGAAATCAGGTCTTGATGAGGTGAGAATTGGTCGTAGGGCAGGGTTTCCCAATCGGGCAGCAAATGCACGGCCAAATCGGGAGCCAGCCAGTGGATTTCTTCCAGCAACCGCTGCGCATGCCAAGCGGTTTGAGTCAATACCACCAGCGGCCCTGAATGACTTGCCTGACGCGCAATCCAGAGCGCATCGGCCGAACCGGCCGGAACGAAAACCCTCATGCCGTTTGGGTGGTAAAGCTCTCGCCGCAACCGCAACGATCCTTGACATTGGGATTGTCAAACTTGAAAGAGGCATTGAGCCCCTCGCGCCGATAATCGATTACGGTTCCCTGAAGGTATTGCAACTGCTCCTGCTGGACCAGCACCACTACCCCATCGGTTTCGAAACGGACATCCTCTGGCCCCGGCGCATCGGCATAATCCACCACGTAGGCCAAACCAGAGCAGCCCGAGTTCTTGACGCCCAGGCGCAATCCCACCCCGTGCCCACGCTTGTCCAGCGCCTGCTTGATCTGCCGCACCGCCGCAGCGGTCAATGTAATGGCCATGTTTAAACTCCTCGATCAATCATCATGTTTGTCAATTATTTGGGCTCTTCCTTCTTCAGGGTACTGACTGCACAGGAAAGTTCCTCAACCTTGCGAGCCAACTCCTGATTTTGCTGGAGCAATGTTTGCACGGTCACTACCAGGGGGTCCTTGTCGTCGCCGCTGGCCCCATAAGCCGCAAACCGGTGGGTTGAAAGCGCAGAGGAATGAGGCTCGTCCGCAACCACCCGGGCTGGAATGCCAATCGCTGTAGCCCCGGCCGGTACCGGTTTCACAACCACAGCATTGGAGCCCACTTTGGCCCCCGCCCCCAGCGTGATCGGTCCGATGATCTTGGCGCCAGCCCCGACGATTACTCCGGACAACAGGGTGGGATGGCGCTTACCCTTGTTCCAGGAAGTCCCCCCCAGAGTGACCCCTTGATACAAGGTGCAATCATCCCCCACCTCAGCGGTTTCGCCAATCACCACGCCCATGCCGTGATCGATGAAGACACGACGCCCCAGGGTTGCCCCCGGGTGGATCTCGATGCCGGTCATGAAACGGGAAAACTGGGACAAGGCCCGTCCCATCCATTTCAACTCATGCCGCCAAAACCAGGCTGCCAACCAATGCATCAGCACGGCATGAAAGCCGGGATACAAGGTAATGACTTCCCAACGGCTACGCACCGCAGGATCACGCTCAAACACACAGTCGATCTGCTCTCGAATTCGCTCCAGCATTGCTTCATTCCTTCCCGTCATCAGCCGGATAGAGTGCTTTCAGAATACCACGCAAAATGCTGACTTCTTCCCGTTCCAACCGGGCCCGGGAAAATAATCGGCGCAGCCGAATCATCAAACGTCCAGGCTGCGCAGGATCGAGAAAACCACTCCCCTTCAGAACCCGTTCCAAATGGGCATAAAATCCTTCCAACGCTTCGTGCGCAGCCAAGGGCTGTTCCCGGTCCAGCGCAGGGGGCTGAGTGCTCACCAGAACCTGGCGTAACTCATAACACGCCACCTGTACCGCTGCAGCCAAATTCAGCGACCCAAACCCGTTCTGGGCGGGAATGGTTGCCAGCAACTGGCAGGCATCCAGTTCGGCGTTGGAGAGGCCGGACATTTCGGTGCCAAAGACCAGGGCCACTTCTGCCTGTGCCAGCTCTGCACCCACTTGTTGTGCCGCAACGCGCAGAGGGAGCATGGCGTGGGACAAGTCTCGTGGACGCGCCGTCAAGGCCACGGCCAAAACTGTTCCCTGCAAGGCCTGGGCCAGGGAGGAGCAAACTTGTGCCTGTTGGAGCACATCATCGGCTCCAGAGGCCATGGCAGTGGCCTGTTCATGCGGGAAAAAGCGCGGGTTCACCAACACCAGGCGGGAAAACCCCATGGTTTTCATGGCACGTGCAGCCGCTCCAATATTGCCGGGATGGGTGGTATGACAGAGCACGACACGCAGCTTGGAATACATGATTCGGATAAAAACCAGATGCTTAGGCCAAGTACGGCCTATGCTGCGCCTGAACGGCCCCTGCCCAAGTGACCAGCAGATTCATGCGGCGGCAACCATGGGCAGCAATTGGGCAAAGATTTTAGGAGTTCCGGCCACGATATGCCCCGACGACAGGTACTGGTCATTGCCCTCCAGATCAGAGACCAATCCCCCAGCCTCCTGGATCAACAACACCCCGGCAGCCATATCCCACGGTTTCAGACCCATCTCCCAAAAGCCGTCATAGCGACCGGCTGCTGTATAAGCCAGATCCAGCGCAGCCGAGCCGGGTCGACGAATACCTGCGGTACTGCGCATCACTTGCGCAAACATGCGCAGATAGCGCGCCTGGTGTTCCATATGACTGAAAGGGAAACCCGAGCCAATGAGAGCGTCTTCCAGGCGCGTTTGCTGGCTGACGCGAATTCTGCGATCGTTGAGATAAGCTCCACTGCCTCGGGTAGCCGTAAAGAGATCATTGTGCAGCGGATCGTACACCACAGCCTGGGTAATCACCCCTTTATGGACTAGGGCAATGGATACGGCATACATGGGAAACCCATGAAGAAAATTGGTGGTGCCGTCCAGTGGATCGATAATCCACTGGAATTCCGAAGCTCCGACGGCTCCACCCTCTTCTCCCAGGAAAGCATGATCCGGGTAGGAGTCTTTCAGGATATCAATGATGGTCGCTTCGGCCGTGCGATCCACTTCCGACACAAAATCGGCGTGACCTTTGCGGGTGATCGTCAGTCGATCGATGTCCTGTGCCGCCCGATTGATGACGTGACCGGCCCGACGTGCCGCTTTGACTGCAATATTGAGTTGAGGATGCATGGCGTGTCAGAAATTCCTTATTTGTGCGTGGGCATGGAAAATTGTGCCCCCGCTTCGACCCCGGCCGGCCAACGCTGGGTCACGGCCTTGAGTTTGGTATAAAAACGCACTCCTTCGGGACCATGTACATGATGATCTCCAAACAGGCTCTGCTTCCAGCCACCAAAACTGTGAAACGCCATGGGGACCGGGATGGGGATATTCACACCCACCATCCCCACTTGCACGCGCGCAACGAATTCCCGCGCCACACCGCCATCGCGGGTAAAGATTGCCGTCCCGTTGCCATAGGCATGGGCATTGATCAGCGCCAGGGCAGCGTTCAAATCGGGAACCCGCACCACGCATAACACCGGCCCAAAAATTTCTTCCTGATAAATCCGCATGAGCGGCGTGACCTGATCAAACAGGGTTCCTCCCAGGAAAAACCCCTGTCCCCATTGCGCCTTCTGAAGCGTGCGCCCATCCACGCGCAATTGGGCCCCCTCGGCCACCCCAATGGAAATGTATTCGAGGACACGATCCCGATGGGCCGCGGTCACCAAGGGGCCCATTTCTGCCTGGGGGTCTGTCCCCGGGCCGATGTGCAGGGCGCGCACGCGCATTTCCAGGGCTTCCAGCAGGGGTTCGGCAATGGGGCCGACGGCCACGGCCACCGAAATGGCCATGCAACGCTCGCCGGCCGAACCGTAGGCCGCTCCCATCAAGGCATCGACGGTTTGCGTCAGATCCGCATCGGGCATGACCACCAGATGATTTTTGGCCCCCCCCAGGGCTTGCACCCGCTTGCCCTGAGCCGTGCCAGTGGTATAAACGGATTGCGCAATGGGCGTGGAGCCCACAAAACTGATGGCCTGAACATCCGGGTGACGCAACAGGGCCTCCACGGCCACTTTATCTCCTTGTACCACATTGAACACCCCTGCCGGTAATCCGGCTTGGTGCAAGAGTTCAGCCAGCATCAGACTGGCCGAAGGATCGCGCTCGGAAGGCTTGAGAATGAAGCAGTTTCCGCAGGCCAAGGCCATGGGTATCATCCACAGGGGAACCATGACCGGGAAATTGAAGGGGGTGATGCCCACACAAATCCCAAGGGGCTGACGCAGGGTCCAGCCATCCACTCCGGCAGCAATTTGCTCGGTAAATTCGCCCTTGAGCAACTCCGGGGCACCACAGGCATACTCCACGACCTCGATGCCGCGAATGATTTCCCCGCGCGCGTCGCTGATCACCTTTCCGTGCTCATCACTCACCAAGCGCGCCAGTTCATCCCGATGACGTTCGAGTAATTCCTTGAAGGCAAACAGAATACGGGCACGGCGCAAAGCCGAGGTGCTGGCCCAGGCCGGAAAAGCTGCCCGCGCCGAAGCCACGGCCCGGTCCACTTCTTCCGGGAGCGCCAAAGTCACTTCGGCACGCACTGCACCTGTAGCGGGTTGAAATACAGGGAGGCGGCGCGTCCCCACGCCCGGTACCCGTTCGCCCTGGATGAAATGTCCAATGAAGTCTGCTCCACTATCCATGCAAGCCCTCTTTAGCCTTTAGTCAACCGCTCATTCTACCGCAGATTTAAGCAGATGCCAGGTAGCGATGCCGGCCAAAGTCATCAGCAGAGAGCCGCTGACATGCACGCCAATCGCCACCAGTGCCATACTCCAACGCTCCTGTTGCAGCAGTAACATGACCTCGGCCGAAAACGTGGAGAAGGTGGTCAACCCCCCACAAAAGCCCGTCATGATAAACAAGCGCCACTCGGGCGAGAGGGCTGGCACCTGAGAAAACAAGGCCACTGCGAAGCCAATGATGTAACCGCCGATCAGATTGGCCATGAGCGTGCCCGGAGGCAAAGAGGGCACCAGGCTGTTGAGCCTCAACCCCAACTGCCAGCGCAGCAAGGCTCCCAGCGCCGAACCCACGGAAATTGCCAGAATTGCTTTCCACATGTGTAGTACACCAATCGGTTGCATTGAGACAGTGGGCATCATCATCCCACTGCAAACGGTTTCATTTCAACCCTGTCCACCCCGTACCAGATCAGGTAATATGGACGCATCGAGCCTCATTTATGATGCAATGGACACCCTCATGAAATCATCTCTGATTCCGGGTCTGCGTTACCAGCACCAATTCTTGCTCCCACTTTCGAAAACCGTCCCCGCCCTGTACCCGGAAGCGGAGGAATTTCTGGCCATGCCGGAAGTGTTTGCCACCGGCTATCTGGTGGGTTTTCTGGAATGGGCCTGCATCAAGGCGGTCAATCCTCACTTGGATTGGCCCCAGGAAATGACCTTGGGAACACACATCAACGTCAGCCACGAGGCCCCTACCCCCCCCGGACGAACTGTCACCGCCCACGTAGAACTCCTCGAAGTGGAAGGCAAACGCCTGTTATTTTCGGTGCAGGCCGAAGACGGTGTGGCGCTGATCGCGCGCGGCACGCATCAACGGCATATCATCCTGCGCGACCGGTTTCTGGACCGTTTGGCCCACTGACCCCGCCTTCAGGGGACGGTAATCCTTCGATGACCTCGACACGACAGCCATCCGTTCGCGTGCGCACCCGGCGGCTTCGTGCTGGTACCTCGTTGCAAGACCTGAAAGCGGCCATCGATTTGCATGCCCTGGTGAGCATAACGGACATTCAGGGCCGGATTACGCACGCCAATGAAAAGTTTTGTGCCGTCAGTGGCTACCAAGCCCAGGAGTTGCTGGGCCAGAATCACCGCCTTCTACGCTCCGGAGAGCACCCGCCCGCCTTCTATCAAGAGATGTGGCGCACCATCGCCGCAGGGCAAACCTGGCAGGGCAACATTTGCAACCGGAGCAAAACAGGATCGCTCTATTGGGTACATTCCACCATCGTCCCCTGCCTGGATCATCGGGGAAAACCTTGGCAATACATTTCCATTCGCACCGACATTTCAGACATCCACAAGGCCAAAGTCGAGGCCGAGGCCAACCGTCAATTTCTGAATGCGCTCACTGCCTGTGTCACGGACGGGGTGTACGCCCTAGACCCCAAGGGCAATGCACTATTCGTGAATCGCGCAGCAGAGCAACTTCTGGGATGGTCGCAGGCAGAACTCCTGGGGCGCAACCTGCACGATCTCACGCACGCCACACGCCCCGACGGCAGTTTCATGCCCTTTTCCGAATGCCCGGTCAAGAAATCCATCGAAGCCAACCAGGTTTTTCGTTCCGATAATGAATGGTTTGTCACCCGAAGCGGAACCTACATCCCCGTATCCCTTACGGCCTCTCCCCTGATCTCGGGGGAGGAAAGCATTGGAAGCGTTGCAGTTTTCCGGGATTTGAGGGAAGACCAGCAATTGGAAAACAGCCTAAAACAGGCGCGCGACCATGCGTTGGAAGCCTCGCGCCTCAAATCGGAGTTTTTGTCCATCATGAGTCATGAAATTCGCACCCCCATGAATGGCATCATCGGCATGGCCGATTTGCTGATGGATACGCCACTGGATGCCCAACAGTCCGAATACCTCAAAATCATCAAGGACTCTTCCTGGTCCCTGCTGGCCATTCTCAATGACATTTTGGATTTTTCCAAAATCGAGGCCGGAAAGCTTACCGTCGAATCGATCGAATACTCCATTCAGACCGTGGCGGAGAGCTGCCTGGACTTGTTGGCCAGCAAGGTCCGCTCCAAACATATTCTACTCACCTGCCACGTAGATCCTGCCCTCCATCTGGTGTATGGCGACCCTGGCCGAGTCCGGCAAATTTTACTCAATCTGCTTGGCAATGCGCTCAAGTTTACCGAATCCGGAAGCATCACCCTCGTCATTTCCCAATCGAACGCCTCCGAGTTCGATCGTTCAATTCTCATTGAGGTCACCGATACCGGTATTGGTATTCCCCGACACATCCAGTCTCGCCTGTTCCAACCGTTTAACCAAGCCGACAGCTCGGTCACTCGACGCTATGGCGGAACCGGGTTGGGGTTATCCATCTGTGCCCGTCTGGTGGCGCTCATGGCCGGGACCATCGGGGTGGACAGTACTCCCGGACAGGGTTCCCGCTTTTGGCTGCGCCTGCCACTGCGGCGCAGCAAGCCTTCTCCGGCCTTGCCTCTGACCGCGCCTCCACCCCGAATTATCCTCTGTACCGACGTTCCCCTGCAGCAAGCCGTGCTGCAACGCTTGGTGACAGATCACGGCAGTCTGGCCACTGTAGCGTCTTCTCCTGAACAAGCCCGGCAAATTTGCCAACAGCACAGCATTCAGACCCTCCTGGTGGCTCCAGAACGCTGGACCGAAGCGCTGGTGAGTGCATGGCTTCCGTTCATTGGCAACCACCCAGGGGTCCGAACCGTGTGGATTGCCGTGGATGAATTATCCCTGGACGTGCTAGAGGAGCATGGTCTGGAACAGGCCCTCCTGCAGCCCATCAAACCCTCCCTGCTCATTCCCCGCTTGTTTCGCACTGCTGCGCCCTCCAACATTCCCCCAACGCTCATCGCTGCGGCGCCGTCAGACTCTGGCGCCACGACTCCCCCACCAACCGTGCATGACAGCCTGAAGGGTGTTTCGGTGCTTTTGGTAGAGGACAATCTGATCAACCAAAAAGTCATGGTGAATTTGCTGGACCGCTGGGAATGTCACAGCACGCTGGCACAAAATGGTCGAATCGCCCTGCAACATCTGGCCACTCAATCTTATGACGTGATTCTGATGGACTGTCAAATGCCCGAGATGGACGGATTTGAGGCCACCCGTCAAATCCGCGCGCAGGAGGGGGCAAGTGGGCAACATGCCATCATCGTTGCCATGACCGCCAACGCCATGGAAGGTGATCGTCAAGCCTGCATCGAGGCTGGAATGGACGAATATATTTCCAAGCCGGTGGACCCCCAGCGCCTGCAGCAACTGCTCCGGCAATTTACCCGTCAGAACCCACCTTTGGTTGCCCCCGCCATCCCACAGGATCAACCCATGTCCATTCCGCCAGAAGAGATACTCGATCTTAAGCGACTACTGGATCTATTTGATGGCGACCAGGCCCTGATCAAGGAACAACTGGAACTTCTCCTATCGATCTCGGATGAAATCCTGGAAGACATTCGCAGCGCCCTGCCTCGGGAGGATTACCCCCTGATCAAAGCCAAAAGCCATGAACTCAAGGGCTCGGCCGGGAACATGGGGGCCAAGAAGCTCTCCTTTCTGGGCAGTCAAGTGGAAAACGCCATCAAAAACAATACGCCTGCCGCAATCCCGGAGTGGTTGAGCCAACTGGCCCAAGCCTTGCGCGATTTACGCCTGCTGATCGAGCGCGAGTTACCCTCGTCATGAAGGTCATTGCCTACCTCAAGAATCACTCCGGCACCCATTTCGACCCCGCCTGCGTGGCCGCATTTTTCCAGGATTGGGACTCGGTTTTGAGCATTCGGGACACCTTCAAGGACTTCCCATGACCCTTTCCCTGTTCGAGCAACTGAAGATTGCCGGAAAACTCCCCTCGGCCCGTGGGGTGGCACTCAAGGTGTCGCGCTTATGTCAAAGTGAAACGGTCCCACTGGCCGAACTGGCCCGCGTCATACAGGGCGATCCCGCCTTGGCTGGAAAAATCATCAAACTGGCCAATGCCAATAATGCCCGCAAATTTCGACCCATCGCTTCCATCAACGTAGATACCCTGCTACTAGTCGGCGTGCACTCCATTCGCCAAGTCGTCTTTGGGTTTGCCCTGGTGGACACCTTCCGAAAAGGCGAATCCCGTCAATTCGACTTTGACCGTTATTGGTCCCTGTCTGCAGCCATGGGTAGCGTGGCACAAACCGTATCCAATTTGACGCCTCTGGCCCCACCGGGTGAGCTCTTCATTTGCGGTTTGTTAGCCCGAGTGGGAACGCTCTGTTTGGCAACTGCTCGACCTACCGAATACGACGCCATCCTTCTGGACTGTGCCCAGACCGGGAAATCTCTACTGGAGTGCGAGCAGCGTGTATTTGGCTCGGATCACCGCGAATTGGGCCAAGCGCTGTTGGCGGATTGGGGGATTCCAAAACTGTTTCATGAACCCATTTTTTACCATGAACAGCAATCCTCCGCTTCCTTCGAAGCCGGATCGCGCGCTGCCAAACTGGTCACAACCTTTCATTTAGCCTGGTTGTTGGCACAATATTTCGTGGGACGTAAAGCGCCCACGGCTAATGAAATAGAGCAAATTCAGGCCTGCGCCGAAAATTTGGACTTGGGTGCAGATCAGTTTTCCACCCTCCTGCGCCTGTCCCTTGAAGAGTGGCGGGCCTGGGGGCAGCTACTGGATGTGGATACCCACGCTCCACCGCCCCTCTTCCCGGAAGAACCAGCATGACAGCGCATCATCAATCCTTCGGCTCGTGGCCGCGACACCCCGGCACGAATCCTCTGAACGTATCCCTTGGAGAGAGCGCATGACCCGCGAATCCATGCACTATGATGTGGTGATTGTCGGTGCTGGCCCGGCCGGACTGGCGGCCGCCATTCGACTCAAGCAATTGGCGGCCGAACGGGCTCAGGAGGTGTCGGTGTGTGTGCTGGAAAAAGGAGCCGAAGTGGGCGCACATATTTTATCTGGCGCCGTCATGGAACCGCGGGCACTGAACGAGTTGTTTCCCAACTGGAAATCCCGGGGAGCGCCATTGCACACACCCGTCACCCAGGAGCGCTTTCTGTTCCTGACGGAACGCGCCTCTTACACCTTGCCGCTCCCCCCCCAGATGCACAATGCCGGCAACTACATCATCAGCCTGGGGCAGGTATGTCGCTGGCTGGCTCAGCAGGCGGAAGAACTGGGCGTGGAGATCTACCCGGGCTTCGCGGCTGCTGAGATTCTGTACGACGCCTCTGGCGCCGTCTGCGGTGTCGCCACCGGCGATGTGGGTCGGGATCGAAACGGGCAGCCCGGACCCCAGTTTCAACCAGGGATGGAACTTCGGGCGCAGCACACCATATTTGCCGAAGGCTGTCGGGGGTCGCTGACCCAACAATTGTTCGAGCGGTTCCAACTGCGTCAACAGGCTGATCCCCAAACCTACGGTCTGGGCCTCAAGGAAGTCTGGGAAATCGATCCGGCGCGCCACCAAACCGGCCTGACGTGGCATACCATCGGCTGGCCACTGCCCTCGAACACCTATGGCGGCTCTTTCCTGTACCACCTGGATCACAATCAAGTGGCCGTGGGTTTTGGATACACGGGGTCTGTATATCCCGATTTATATATATAAATTGTTTCCCATGTTCCTTGAAATGGATTTGTAGTGGTTATTGTCACAGGGCTAGTACCGGGATTGCTTCCGGTATTACAACCCGCAAAGGTAAACACAAGGATGGATAGTCCTGTTATTAAAATTAAACTTGTTCTCATTTTTGTAACTCCTTAATAAAAATATAGCACAG